>CACFJR010000038.1 GCA_902566755.1 uncultured Pelagibacteraceae bacterium | reverse complement strand
TTTTCAAGACCGAAGTGATCTTCATCCAACACTTTCTGAGCTTTATTTAAATCTATTTCAGTTTTATCTTTTTTAAACCATGGCAAATCTATCATCCAATCCAAATAGTTTCTGACTACCGTTGCTTCTGCAGACATTGGACTCATATTTTTTAATTTCTTCAATTCTGAAAGGCATTTTTTTTCAACATCTTTTGGCATTTTAGCTTTGAGAATTGCTTTATTTAAGTTTGATGTTTCATCTTTTCCATCTTCAATTTCACCTAGTTCTTTTTGAATAGCTTTTAATTGTTCATTTAAGTAATACTCTCTTTGGGTTTTTTCCATTTGGGTTTTGACTCTACCTCTAATTCTTTTTTCAACACCAATAATACTTGTTTCATTTTCCATAATTTTTATAATGAGACTTAGTCGTTTTTTGACATCCTGAGTTTCAAAAATTTGTTGTTTTTCTGAAATAGATGCATTTAAGTGAGACGCAATATTATCAGCGATTTTTGATGGATCTTTCAAAACTTTAATATTATTAATTGTTTCGCTTGAAATTTTTTTATTGATCGAAGTTAGCTTTTCGAGTTTTTTTACAGCAGAAAGGGCTGTTGTCATCAAATCATCCTCTTTACTTATTTGGTCAATTACTTTTTCGTATGAGCATGTTATAAAATCTTTATTGTCACTATAATCAGTTATTTTTACTCGATTAATCCCTTCAACAAGAACTTTAACTGTCCCGTCCGGTAATTTTAAAAGTTGGAGGATGTTGCTTTCACATCCATAGGTAAATACATCATTTTTACTTGGATCATCAACTTCTGAATTTTTTTGTGTAACCAAAATAATTTTTTTTTCTTTTTTCATTACTTCATTAAGAGCATTAATTGATTTATCTCTGCCTACAAATAATGGAATAACCATATTTGGAAAAACAACAATATCTCTTAGGGGCAGTAACGGTAAATTAAATTTCACTTCCATGATCTAAATATGGATATTAAATTAAAATTTGCAATACTTATTTATCGTTTGTTAACTATATTTATGCAGCAGAGATTTTGGATTTATCTTTATCTTTATCTTTTTGAGCATTTTTTGAGTGGACTATTATTGGTTGACTTTGCCCTTTGGCCGCACCTGAGTCGACTATAACTTCATTTACATTTTCCATGCTTGGTAAATCAAACATTGTTTTTAAAAGCACGCTTTCTAAAATGGACCTTAACCCTCTCGCTCCTGTCTTTTTATTAATTGCTTTTTGAGCAATTTCTTTTATTGCTGTATCTTTAAAAATAAGTTTGGCTCCTTCTAATTTAAACAACTCTTGATACTGTTTGATAAGTGAGTTTTTGGGCTCTTGTAAAATTTTTATTAAAGATTTTTCATCTAAATCCTCTAAAGTTGCTATGATTGGAAGTCTACCTATGAACTCTGGTATCAATCCATACTTTAATAAATCCTCTGGCTCTAAACTTTTCATCCATTCACCTGTTTTCTTGTCTTCAGTATTTTTAACTTCCGCACCAAATCCGATTGAAGATCCTTTATCTCTTTGTGAAATTATTTTATCTAAACCTGCAAAAGCTCCTCCACAAATAAACAAAATATTAGTAGTATCTACTTGTAAAAATTCTTGTTGCGGATGCTTTCTTCCTCCTTGAGGTGGTACACTTGCAATTGTACCTTCCATTATTTTTAATAAAGCTTGTTGAACACCTTCTCCGGATACATCTCTCGTTATAGATGGGTTTTCTGACTTTCTGCTAATTTTATCTACTTCATCTATGTAAACAATTCCTCGTTGAGCTTTTTCAACATTGTAATCAGCAGCTTGTAAAAGTTTTAAAATTATATTTTCAACATCCTCTCCTACATATCCAGCTTCAGTCAAGGTTGTTGCATCGGCCATTGTAAAAGGAACATCTAATATTCTCGCCAATGTTTGTGCCAGTAAAGTTTTTCCACATCCAGTTGGACCAATTAATAATATATTTGATTTAGCTAATTCAACATTTTTACTGGTTTTGCTTTCGTAATTTAATCTTTTGTAATGATTGTGAACAGCTACTGACAAAACTTTTTTTGCAAGTTGCTGACCAATTACATAATCATCTAATACTGAACAAATTTGTTTTGGAGAAGGTAAGCCATCTTGATGTTTTACAAAAGTATCTTTGTTCTCTTCTTTGATTATGTCCATACATAATTCAACACATTCATC
>CACFJR010000037.1 GCA_902566755.1 uncultured Pelagibacteraceae bacterium | reverse complement strand
GGTAGTAATTCTATTGATTTTTATTTGATATCAAAAAATTGTGTAAACAAAAATACACAAAAACATTATTCTGAAAAATTACTTTTAATGAACTATTTGCCAATGATTTATCCCAAACCATTTACAAAAAAAAAACTCTCTCAAGATGAACTTAATAAAAAAAATATTTATTCTTGCCCACAGACTTTAATTAAAATTCATCCTGACTTTGACCAAATAATCTTTGATATACTTGAAAAAGATAAGAAAGGTATTGTTTATTTGATAAAAGATAGAAATAGGGTTTGGTACAAAAAGTTAGTTAAACGATTTAGCGCAAATAAAAAATACGATTCAAAAAAAATTATTTTTATGGATCCTTTAAATTATGAGGATTATCTTCTACATCTTGGAAGATCATCTGTATTGCTGGATCCGCTTTTTTACGGTGCTGGAAATTCTTTTTTTGAATCTATGCTTTATGGTACACCAACTATTACATTTCCTACCGATCACATCAAATCAAGGTTAGTATTAGGCGCTTATAAGCAAATGGAAATTGAGAATCCTCCTGTTGCAACCAATATTAAGAATTATGTAGACTTGGCTGTTAGTTATGCAAATAGAGACGATATTAGTGGTTTGAAAAATACTTATAAAACTGCGGCTGAAAAAAAGTTGTTTAATACAAAAAAAGCGGGCGAAGAATTTAACAAAATTATAACTAATTTATTTAGTTCGACTTAATTCTTTTGAAACAGTCTATTGTATTTTTTATCAAGCATGCAATTGTCATTGGTCCAACACCTCCAGGAACTGGAGTTAATGCTTTTGCCTTTTTTGAAACTCCCTCAAAATCTACGTCCCCAACTATTCCCTCGTCAGTCTTATTAATACCTACGTCGATAATTATCGAGTCCTTTTTCACCCAATCACCCTTTACTAATTTTGGGATACCTACTGCAGCAATTATAATATCAGCCTCTAGACATTCTGATTTTAAGTTTTTTGTTTTAGAATGAGTAATTGTGACAGTACAGTTTTCCTTAAGGAGTAGTTGAGCCATTGGTTTTCCATTTAAATTAGATCTACCTATAATAACTGCTTTTTTACCACTTAAATTTGGCTCAATCTTTTTCAATAAAAGATAACATCCAAGAGGGGTGCATGGTATCGTGCTTTCATAACCAGAAGATAAATTTCCCACATTTACAGGATGAAAACCATCAACGTCTTTGCTGGGAATGATTGAATCAATTATCTTTTTTTTATCAATATGTTTTGGCAAAGGTAATTGCACAAGAATTCCAGAAATTGATTTATTTTCGTTTAAATCTTTTATTTTTTTTAAAACAATTTTTTCATCTACATCTTCTGGGTATTTTATTACATCTGAATTTAATCCAACTTCCTTTGCGGATTTTTCTTTATTTCTAACGTAAATTTGACTTGGTGCAAGTTCACCTATTAATATAACAGTTAGACCTGGCACTTCATTAAATTTTTTTTTCAGCTCATTTACTTCTTCCTTAAGTTTGAGTCTAAGTGAGCCTGCTTCTTTCTTTCCGTCTATTAAAATCATTTTATAAAATTGGTCTTATATAATATTCCATACACATTTGCATAATCCATATCAACATAAGTAATATTATGGGTGAAATATCAAATGCACCAAGATTTGGTAAAAAAGCTCTTATTCTATTTAAAAAAGGTTCAGTCATGCGGTATGTAAAATCTAAAACAGAATAAACAAATCTATTACCGGTATTAATTACATTAAAAGCTACTAACCAACTTAAAACAACGTTTGCAATTACTACGTATGAATAATATTTTAGAACAGTCATAACAACTATGTAAATTATTATCATTTTTTCTCCACGTAAATTGATTGACTAGGAAAAGCAAACGATGCTTTGTTTTTTTCTACGATTTCTTTAATTCCTATAGCTAATCTTTCCTTAACTTTAAGCCATTCATTCCAGCTATCAGTTTGAGTAAAACACCTAACATACATGTCGATGGAACTATCAGAAAATTTATCTACTCTTACCGCTAAACCAACTTTTGTATCAAAATCTTTGCTGTCTTTAATAAAATTTTCAATTTGATCTCGTACATTTTTAAGTTGCTCTATAGTGGTGTCGTACTGAAGTGTAATTGTCCAGCTTATTAACCAATTTGTTGTTTGACTGATATTTATCACAGCATTTTCAGCAAATTGAAAATTTGGTATTATAGCTAAAGATTTATCAAACTTTCTTATTGTAGTTGATCTAAATCCAATTTTCTCAACAATGCCCTCAATGGTACCTTCTACTAAAATCCAGTCACCCATTTTAAATCTTTTTTCAACAAGAACTAAAATTCCTGAAATTAAGTTTTTAAATAAATCTTGTGCACCTAGTGCTACTGCAACACCAAAC
>CACFJR010000036.1 GCA_902566755.1 uncultured Pelagibacteraceae bacterium | reverse complement strand
TTTAGAATGATCTATTTGTTGTTAAGCCATGAATTTAATAAAAGAATAGTTATTGATTTTCCTTTAAATGAAAATGAAAAAGTTTTTTCTATAACAGGTATTTTTCCATCTGCAAATTGGATGGAACGAGAAGTATTTGATATGTATGGAATTGACTTTCAAGATCATCCAGATTTAAGAAGAATTTTAACAGATTATGAGTTTGAAGGATATCCGCTAAGAAAAGATTTTCCAATCACTGGACACAAAGAGGTTAGATATAGCGAAGAGAAAAAAAAGGTAATTTATGAACCAGTAAAACTAGAACAAGATTATAGAAATTTTGATTATAATAGCCCATGGCAAGGAACCGAATATATTAAGGAAATTAAAAAAAACAATGAGTAAACAAACAAAGACACTAAATCTCAATTTTGGCCCACAACATCCGGCTGCGCACGGGGTTTTAAGACTGATACTGGAGTTAGATGGAGAAGTTGTTGAAAAAGCTGATCCACATATAGGTTTGCTTCATAGAGGTACAGAAAAATTAATTGAAAACAAAACTTATTCCCAAGCAATACCTTATTTTGATAGACTTGATTATGTAGCACCCATGAACCAAGAGCATGCTTTTGCTTTAGCTATCGAAAAAATTTTGGATATTGAAGTTCCAATTAGAGGTCAATACATAAGAGTAATTTTTTGTGAGATTGGAAGAATTCTAAGTCATATACTTAACATTACTACACAAGCATTGGACGTTGGTGCCTTAACACCTTCACTATGGGGGTTTGAGGAACGAGAAAAACTTATGGAATTTTACGAAAGAGTCTCAGGATCAAGATTGCACGCAAATTATTTTAGACCAGGAGGTGTTCATCAGGACTTACCGAGAGGACTTGATGCCGATATATTAAAATTTTGCAATGAGTTTCCAAAAATTATAGATGATTTAGAGACTTTACTCACTGATAACAGAATTTTTAAACAAAGAAATGTCGATATTGGATTAGTTTCAAAAGATGATGCATTAGACTATTCATTTTCAGGGGTAATGATGAGAGGTTCAGGTGTGCCTTGGGACTTAAGAAAATCTCAACCTTATGATTGTTACGAACAATTATCATTTAAAGTGCCGATAGGGAAAAATGGAGATTGTTATGACAGATACCTTTGTAGAGTTGAAGAAATGAGAGAAAGTGTAAAAATAATTAAACAATGTTTAGAGCAATTACCAAAAGGACCAGTAAAATCTCAAGATAATAAGATTACTCCTCCGCCCAAAAAAGAAATTAAAGAGTCGATGGAAGCATTAATTCATCATTTTAAATTATTTACTGAGGGCTACAGAGTAAAAAAAGATGAGATTTACACTGCGGTAGAGGCACCTAAGGGCGAATTTGGTGTTTACTTAATTTCTGATGGTTCAAGCAAACCATATAAATGTAAAATCAGAGCACCTGGATTTTCTCATCTTCAAGCGATGGATTACTTAATTAAAGGACATATGTTAGCTGATGTACCGGCTGTATTAGGTTCATTAGATATTGTGTTCGGGGAAATAGACAGATGAGTTTGAAAAGAATTTCAAAAGATCAACCTGATAAATTTGAATTTGATCAACAAAGTTTAGATGCTGCAAAAAAAATTTTATCAAATTATCCTAAGGGAAAAGAGAAAAGTGCAGTTATGGCTTTACTTTATATTGCTCAAAGACAAAACAATAACTGGATACCTTTATCAGCGATTAAATATATCGCTAAGTTTTTAAATATGCCTTACATCAAGGTCTACGAAGTAGCTACTTTCTACTCAATGTACAATCTTTCACCTGTAGGAAATTTTCATGTTCAAATTTGCACTACAACTCCTTGTATGATCAGAGGAGCGTATAAGATTGTAGATGTATGTAAAAAAAAAATATCTGAAAAAGAAAATGTATTATCTGAAAATGGAAATTGTTCTTGGACAGAGGTAGAATGTCTTGGTGCCTGTATTAATGCTCCAATGATGCAAATTAATAATGATTACTATGAAGATTTAGATATTAAACAAAGTGAAAAAATTATCGATGAAGTGCTTATGGGTAAAAAACCAAAACCAGGATCTTATAGAGGAAGAATTAATTCAGAGCCTGAAAACAACAGAAAAACATTATTGGATATAAAAAATGCTTAAAGACGAAGATAGAATATTTAAAAACTTGTATAATGATTTAGGAGCTGACTTAAACTCTTCAAAAAAAAGAGGTGATTGGACTAATACTAAAGATTTATGTGAAAAAGGTAGAGATTGGATTATTGATGAAATTAAAAAATCAGAATTAAGAGGGAGAGGTGGCGCAGGTTTCCCAACAGGATTAAAATGGTCGTTTGCACCTAAAGAAGTTGGATCAAGGCCTCACTACCTTGTAATAAATGCAGATGAGTCTGAACCTGGAACTTGCAAAGATAGGGATATTCTAAGATTTGAACCTCATAAACTTTTAGAAGGTTGTTTAATTGCAGCCTACGCTGTTAACTCGCATAAATGCTATATTTACTTAAGAGGTGAATATTACAAC
>CACFJR010000035.1 GCA_902566755.1 uncultured Pelagibacteraceae bacterium | reverse complement strand
ATCAAGTCTATCACAAGTTCTGCAGGATACACCAATTGGAATTTCTGTTTTCTTGTCACTTAAACTTAAATTTTCAGTGTAAACGAAATCTTTGGCATACTTGGCTTCGCAGCCTAGACCTATTGAAAGCATACTTTTTTTTTGTCCGTATCTTCCAACACCTTTTTCAACAGTTCTTGCAATACAAACATATTTTTCTCCATTTGTCATTTTACTTACAGCAGCTTGTATTACGCCAGGTCTAGAAAATGCTGAATACACATTCCATCTTGGACAAGCACCTCCATATCTTGGAATCTCTATACCAGACAAAGAAAACCTTTTTGAGATGTTTCCGGCAACATCTACCCTCAAAAAATGAAAGGGAATACCCGGTAACTTAGGATCCTGCAAACTTGTTACTCTATGCGCGACTTGTTCAAACGAAGTTGCAAAAGTATTCTGAAGTAATTCTAAGTCATATTTCAGTTTTTTACATTCAGAATGGAATAATTTGTAAGGCATCAAAATTGCTGCACCACAATAATTCAATAACGCAATTTGGGTAAGTCTTTTGGATTCTTCTGTTGGAAATTTAAATTCAGATAAATAATCATTTATTTCTTTCATTGCTCCTTCTTGAGCTATTTGAGCTGCAGCGTGTAATTTCTTAGTTTCTAATGAATTATAATCACTTAACAAAAGTTCTTTTTTATTTTTATCAAAAATTTTTGAAAACGGCTTACCCTCATCAGGAATTACATCTTTTACTATAATAGAATATTCTGTTTTTAAAAACTCACACAACGCAACGTATCTTGTTCGATTATTCTTTTGAACTTTTTCAAAAACATTATTTGCAAATTCCTCTAATTTTGGAAAATAATTTTTCTTTTCTTGCAAAAAATCAGAAATTACTTCACCGGGGAAAGCAGTCTTTCTGCTATCAATAATCTTTCCAGATAAGTTTTCTACCTTATTAATTATTTCATGATCTTTTTGTTTAAAATTATCTCCTAATTTTATTAGAGCTTTTGCAATTTTTGGGTTTGTATTTACAAGGTCTTTAACCTCTGGTCCCACAATATCTAAATCTTCAAATAACTTATCGTCCAGCAATTCTGATATGTCGTTAACGAGGTTTAAGTCAGATTTATTGGTTAAATCTGAAAGCTCAATTTTTAATTCTTCACAAACTTTCAGTAATAAATCTCCATCAATTTTTCGTTTGCCACTCTCAATTAAATTAAGATAGCTTGCAGAAATTCCCAATTGTTCTGCTAATTTATTCGCTTGAAGCCCTAATTGACGTCTAAATGACTTGATTTTTGGTCCAATTTTAAGATCAACTTGACTCATGTTTTCTATTTGTAAACTTTGTAAATTATTATTTACAACAAATTTCTATATTTTACAAGGGTTTTATTTTATTTAATTGATTTTGTAAATTTTGTAAATTATAAGGTTCGTATGGACAACAAAAACAAAAAAAACTACTTAAAAAGCCAAGAAAATACATCAGAGAATATGCCCCCTAACAGCAGTTCAGGTATTTATTTAAGAGACGATCACTGTGATTGGGGTTCTAGCGGAATGAACGAATTCACTCAAGAATTTGTTGAAAATAACTAGTTTCGCTTAAATCTGACAACATCAACAAAGGGCAATTTAATGGGTGCTGAAAAAAAGGTTTCTTACGATTTAAAAAGATTTGCAGGTATTAAAAGAGATTACAATCAAGAAGACGTTGAAAGATTAAGAGGTTCAATAAAAATTGAATATTCAATTTGCAAGCAACAATCTACAAAATTGTGGAATTTATTAAATTCTGAGCCTTACGTAAATACACTCGGCTCTTTATCAGGTAATCACGCAGTGCAACATGCAAAAGCAGGTTTAAAGGCAATTTATTTAAGTGGATGGCAAGTTGCAGCTGACGCTAACAGTGCAGGCGAGATGTATCCTGACCAATCTCTTTATCCATATGACAGCGCACCAAAATTAGTTGAAGCAATGAATAATGCTTTGTTAAGAGCTGACCAAATTCAGCATATGGAAATTAAAGATGGCGATCAAAAGAAAGAAAAAAGAATAGATTACATGCTTCCAATAATTGCTGATGGCGAAGCTGGATTTGGGGGACCACTAAATGTTTTTGAATTAACTAAGAAATTCATTAAAGCAGGGGCAGCCGGGGTTCACTTCGAAGATCAGTTAGCAAGTGAAAAAAAATGCGGTCACATGGGTGGTAAAGTTTTGATACCAACAAGCCAAGCAGTAAAAAATTTGAAAGCCGCAAGGTTAGCAGCCGATATAGCTGATGTACCATTGATTATTCTTGCGAGAACCGACGCAAACGCAGCAAAACTAATTACAAATGATCACGATGAAAATGATAAGCCTTTCCTGACGGGGGAAAGATCTCCAGAGGGATTTTATTATGTAAAATCTGGAATTGATCAAGCAATTTCAAGAGGTCTTGCGTATGCACCATATTCAGATCTTATATGGTGTGAAACTGCAACACCTAATTTAGAAGAAGCAAAAAAATTTGCTGACGCTATTCACAAAAAATACCCTGGAAAATTATTAGCTTATAATTGCTCACCATCTTTTAATTGGAAAAAACATCTATCCGATAATGATATTGCAACTTTCCAGAAAAAAATTAGTGAAATGGGTTATAAATTTCAATTTATTACTTTAGCAGGATTTCATACTCAAAACATAGCTATATTTGAATTAGCAGAAAAATATAAAGCCGAAGGTATGTCAGCTTATTCAAAAATACAAGAACGTGAATTTGCAAGAGAGAAGGATGGATATACAAGCGTCAAACATCAAAGAGAAGTAGGAACATCATATTTTGATGC
>CACFJR010000034.1 GCA_902566755.1 uncultured Pelagibacteraceae bacterium | reverse complement strand
CAGATATAATTTTATCTTCCTTCTTAAGTTCTTTTTCGTTAACTCCAAATACTATTGTCTTATCAGCATTTTTACATGGAGCTGAAACAATAACTTTTTTTACTCCATTACTTAAATGTGGGATTAATTTTTCCTTAGAATTAAATTTGCCAGTGCATTCAAGCACAAAATCAACATCATTATCTTTCCAATTAATTTCTTCCAGTTTATCTTTTTGTGAATAATAAATTTTATTACCATTAATATTTATATAGCCTCTTTCTATTGATATATCCGCATTGAATTTTCCGTGAATACTGTCTCTCTTCAGCAAAGCACTAGCAGTCTCAATATTAGTTCTATTATTAATATGTTGAATTTTTAGGTTAGAATGTTTCTCCTCAAAAATTGATCGAACCACCATTCTACCAATTCTACCTAAACCGTTTATTCCAATTTTAGTTTTCATAAATTTTTCTTTATTTTTTGTGCAATATTTTCAACATCTAATTCAAAGTGTTTATAAATATCTTTATAAGGTGCGCTCTTACCAAAATTATCTATTCCTAAATTTAATCCATTGACTCCTGTATATTTTTTCCAATAACTAGTTTCCGATGCTTCTATAGAAACTTTGAGCGTATCTTCTTGCAAAATATCTTTTTTATAGTCTTTGTTTTGACTATCAAATATTTCATGGCATGGCATTGATATAACTTTTGAATAGATATTTTCTGTGGCTAATTTATGACTTACTTTTATAGCCAGATCAGTTTCAGAGCCTGTCGCTAATAGTGTTACCTTAAGATTATCTCCATTTCTTAAAATTTCATAAGCTCCTTTAGAGCAAAGATTATTAGTGATCACTTCTTTTCTCACAGGCTCTATTTTTTGTCTTGTTAGAGCGATTACACTTGGTTTATTTTTACTTTCTAAAGCCAATTGCCAACATTCAAAAGTTTCAATGGTATCGGATGGTCTAAATACATTTAAGTTTGGTATAGATCTCAACATTGCAAGCTGTTCAACAGGTTGATGGGTTGGACCATCCTCTCCAAGACCAATTGAGTCATGAGTTAAAACATAAATAACCCTTTGGCCCATCATTGCAGCTAATCTGATAGAAGGCTTGCAATAATCACTAAATATTAAAAAAGTTCCACCATATGGAATAAGATTACTATGCAATGAGATTCCATTCATAATTCCACACATTGCGTGTTCTCTTACTCCGTAATGAATATAATTTCCCCCAAAATTTCCTGGCTTAATTATTTTATGATTTTTTGTTTTTGTATTATTCGAACCTGCAAGATCAGCTGAACCACCGATTAAATTTGGTAGTTTTGAAACTATATCTAAAAATTTTTCTGAGGATTTCCTAGTTGCAATTGGTTCTAGTGATTTTAAATAATCATTTTTTACTTGCTCTATTTCGCTTGTAATCTCATCGTTAAAAATATTGAATTCAGGCTCATATGATTTATTTTTTTCTGCTTTTGAAGAGGCGCTGTCTCCAATTTTTCTCCACTCACTTAAAATTTTTTCAGGGATCCTAAAAGGCTCATAGTTCCATTTTAATTTTTTTCTTACCAGCTTTACCTCATCGGTACCTAGCGGGCTTCCATGCGATGATGCTTTCCCACTTTTATTTGGTGAGCCATAACCAATTGTAGTCTTACAAGAAATAGCAAATGGTTTTTTTGAATTTTGAGCTTTTTTTAAAGCATTAAAAATTTGTTTATCATTATGACCGTCTATTTCTAAATAGCTCCAACCATAACTCTCAAATCTTTTTTTTGTATTATCAGAAACAGCAAGACTAGTAGGGCCATCAATCGAGATTGAATTATTATCAAAAAGAAGTATCAAATTTTTTAATTTTATATGACCCGCAAAACTTAAGGCTTCATGGCTTATTCCTTCCATAAGGCATCCATCACCTGCCAAGACATAAGTTTTATGATCTATCTTTTTTTTTCCTAACCTTTTTTTTAATATTTCTTCAGCAAGCGCAAAACCCACAGCATTTGATATACCTTGTCCTAATGGTCCAGTCGTAGTCTCTATCCCTGAATTAGAATGATATTCAGGATGTCCGGCACAAATACAATCAAGTTTTCTAAAGTTTTTAATGTCATCAATAGAAACACTTTTGTAACCAGTTAAATATAAAAGTGAGTAAAGAAGCATAGACCCGTGACCATTAGAAAGAACGAACCTATCTCTATTAAACCAACTAGGATCTTTAGGATTAAATCGTAAAAAGTTTTTAAATAAAACTGTAGCAACATCAGCCATTCCCATTGGCATCCCAGGATGACCAGAATTTGCTGCTTCAACAGCATCTAAAGATAGAAATCTTACAGCATTAGCTAAATCTTTATGTTTTATTTTCAAAAATATTCCTATCTAGACTAAGAGACTCATTAATATATAATTATATATATATGAAATATATCGGCGAAAAAGAAAAAAAACTTGAAGACGCACTTAAGAAATTAAAAAAACTTGATCTAAAAAATGACCAGATATCTGGAGACATTAAAGAGTTAGTTGATCAAAAAAATCAATTAGAAATTGAAAAAAATGAATTGGAAAAAAAATACAAAAATTTAAGTGATGAACACGGCAATCTTCAAGTCAAAATCAAAAAAATGATGGTTGAAAAAAAAGAAGATAGGGTGAAAAGATTAGAGTTTGACGAAAAAATTGATGAATTAAATCAAGAAACAGATACCTTACTTGATGAGATTGAAAAATGGCAAATGTAAATATTAAATTTAATGGAAAAGACTTTCTTCTTTCATGTGAAGATGGTCAAGAGGATCATCTTGAAGAGTTAGCAGCAAATTTAAACGATAAATTTGAAAAACTAAAAAATGATTTAGGAAACATTGGTGAAAATAAATTATTATTGATCACTGCTATTAAAGTGATGGATGAGTATTTTGATACCAAAAAAAATGTTGAGAAAAAAAAGCTAGAATTAACTAATCTCACTGAAAAATTTAAAGAACTGAAATCTCTTGTATATGGCTACAAGGATGAAAAAGAAGATGAAGCAACTAAATTGAACAACGATATCAACAACTTGCAAAAAGAGCT
>CACFJR010000033.1 GCA_902566755.1 uncultured Pelagibacteraceae bacterium | reverse complement strand
AAGATTAAAATTAAAAAAAAAAGTAGGATTTATTCTTGATAAATTAAACAAACCAAGAAAATTTAACTTACATGATAAAATTAAAACTATAAGTATTGATACGACTTTTTACGAAAGTGAACTTTGCTATTCTGGTAAAGAATTTGATTCTGATAAGTCGCCATTAAATTTTAAATCGTCATCTAGACATTCATATACAGGGGTTTATAACCTTTTATTTTCGGGACTAAAAAATAATCAAATTAATATTGCTGAGTTTGGGATTTTAGGAAATGCATCAATTAAAATGTGGAGTAATTTTTTTCAAAACGTTAAAATTTATGCATTTGATAACGATCTCAATCTAGTAAATAAAGCAAAAAAAGAAAATGTAAAAAATGTTAATTACTATGAGACAGATGTAAGTAATAAAAATAAACTTACAGACACAATGAATCAAATTAGCCAAAAATTTGACATTATAATTGATGACAGCAATCATATATTTGAAAGTCAAATGAATATTATTGAAGTATGCAATAAATTTATTAAACCAAATGGATATCTCATAATCGAGGATATTTATACATCAAAAAAAGCTCATGATGAAAAGAGATATTTGAAAAGGTTAGAAAGTTTAAAAAGTAACTTTAAAGATATTTTTTTTATTGAGTGTAAGCATAAAAATAATTACAAAAAGTTTTACCCGAACCATAAACTTCTTGTTTTAAGAAAATAGTTTCTAGATAAGTCCTTAAATATTTTTAACTTTCTTAAAAACTTTAAAATCTCTAGGGTTGTCAAACTCATGCCAACTAAATTTACCTGAAACAGCATTTACTTGAAAATTACTTTTTATTAATTCCATTAAAAAATTAGTAAAATCTATATTCTTATTTTTTCCAAGAATTTTAGAAATTAAATGTCTTTTAAGGTTAATTGTCATTTTTTTTGAAAATTTTGTAATTCCTAAAAATCTTCCATCAATCTTTTCTAAATCAAATGTTTTTTTTCCTAAAGAATAAATCTTAGAATTTTTTATTTTAAGTTCTTCAAGATCGTTCATAAAATTAGATTTTTTTTTCCATTTTCTTTTCCAATCTGTATCAATTATTGTAGAAATAGAGTATTTACTTTTGATTATTTTACTTAGACATTTTCTCTCAAAGAGTATGTCCGAGTAAATTACAATAACTTCATCTGGTTTAATCTTTTTTAAGACTTGGTTCAAAGAATATATCATATTTGTAGTCTTGTATTTCTTATTAAAAATATATTTGTATTTATTAAAAGTTTTATTTTTAATAAGTTTGGACTTAAACCCGGTTGCAAAATAGATTTCTTTATTTGAAAAACCAAATTCACCCAAAATTTTAAGGTTCTTTTCAATAAGTGTCTCACTATCTTTAAACTTATATAAACACTTTGGATATCCAAGGCCAGTCCTGCTACTCTTTCCGGCACACAACAAAATAATTTTCATTTTATTTTAAGTCGTTTCATTATCATGCTAAGCTCTTTATAAGATTTGTTTCTTTCAGGGTGCCACATAAATCCGTAAATGTTTTTTTTTTTATGTTTAAATATTTCGACATTCTCATCTTTATCAACAGCAATAACCTCTAGTTTATTTGACATTTTCTTCACAGGTATGCCAAAATTATGAAAACTATTTACATTTAGAATATTTTTCGAAAAAATTTTTTTTTTAAAAAAAATTTTATGTTTAGTTTTCATGTGCCCAGTAACCTTATTTTGTCTTCCTTTGAAATATAAATTTATTACTTGCATTCCTCTGCAAACTCCTAAAATAGGGATACTTTTTTTTATAGCATATTTGATTAAATTAAACTCTACCTTAAGTCTTGCTTTTGAGATTTTATCTCTTGAAAATATATCATTACCACCTGGTAAAATAACTAATCTTACTTTCTTTTTTAAGGAATTAATTTTGTAATTAGTAATGTTGGGTATAGAAAAAAATGTTTTTTTTTTTATTTTGAAATAATTGATCCAATAGTGATCCACAAAATCAATGTATGTCTTATAATATTTTTTATAGTTACTTGAAATAATTATAGTCATTAATTTAAAAAAATTGTTTTTTCCTTACAGTTTAAAATCATTTTATATCCTGAAACTATTTTATCAAAATTTTCTTCTCCAACACCAATGGCAGCAGGAATATTTAATTCGTGACATCTGATAGACATATGAGAGTTAACGCCTCCGTATTTAGTTATCAATCCCTTAATTTTATAGTTGAAAATCCAATCAAATCCCGGATCAGCATTTTCTATCAAAACTATTTTATCTTTAATTTGATTAGTATTTTGCTCTTTTTTTAAATAAAAAATTTTTGAGATAACTTTATTCTCTGTAATAAAATTTGGTTTTGAAATTAAAATAGAAGCTACAAAAAAATCGGAACTATTTGTTATAAGATACGGTAACTTACATATTCTATTAAGATCCCTTTCATTTTTTGATTTAGTATATGTAATATCTTTTTTTTTGTTATTCAAATTTTTTAAAATATCTTTAATCTCAAAGTTGCATAACTTTTCAACATCAATTGATCTTTTTTTTCCTAATTCCTCTATAATCTGAAGATAATCGCTCAGTGCTCTTGTAAAAATAAACTTAGAATTTTCTCTAAGCTTTAATGACAAAACTATATAATTATAAAGTTTGATTGCACTGAAATTTAAATTATTTCTTTTTAAAAAATTATTAATTCTTTGAATCTCCAAAGTTGATAATAAGATTTTAGATGAATTTTTAAATGAAAGAATAGATTGTAAATTTTCGATTTTTCGTTCCTTGATACTTGAAATAGCTCGTTTGACAGTAATATCATAAGTTCCAGGTCTTAAATGATAAAATAAATTTTCAAACGTAAGCTTGCTTTTAAGATTTTTATTTTTTGTTTTTGAAAGAGATAAAAACTGGGATGTAATTGTATTTAACGAATTTAATATTTTAGTTGTTTTGGCCGAATTTAAATATTTTTTATTTTCAAATGAACTGAGAATTTTTTTTGCTATAAATGCATTTCTTGCATATTTAGCAAAAGGAATTATTCCGTTTATCTTAATTTTGTAAAGAAAGTTCTCCATTAGGTGTTTAAAATTTGATTTTTTTTTTAAAAATGACTCAACTAATAAAATTCTTGAATTTTCAAGTTCTGTT
>CACFJR010000032.1 GCA_902566755.1 uncultured Pelagibacteraceae bacterium | reverse complement strand
TTGAGCAAGGTTTAGAGTCTGGAAAAATAAAAATACACTCAAGGATTATATCTAGATTTGAAACTATTGATGAAAAAGGAAGTCAAATCTTTGAAAAACATACTAGCACTGCCGGTAGATTTTTGTTGGCAAATCTTTTACCAAAAAATAAAGATATAAAATTTTCTTTAATTGACAGAGTTTTACCTAAAAAAGTTGTTTCAGAAATAATTGATTTTGTTTTCAGATATACTGGCCAAAAAAGTACAGTAATTTTCTGTGATCAATTGAAAGATCTTGGATTTAAGCATGCGTTTAAGGCCGGTATTTCTTTTGGTAAAGACGATCTAATTATACCTCAAAATAAAGAACAGTTGATAGATGAAACTAAACAATTAATAAAAGATTATGAAAACCAATATTCTGAAGGTTTAATTACAAGAGGTGAAAAGTACAACAAAGTGGTTGATGCTTGGTCTAAATGCACTGACAAAGTTGCATCTCTCTTCTGAAACTTTAGACTTTGTTTCATTAATATTTTTTACAAGAATTTCTCTTTCTTGCTCTAAATTTATATTCTTTAGTATCTCTAATATAGCCTCTGCTCCAATACCTGCGGTAAAAGACTCATCGCCATACTCATTTTGATATTTTATTAATTCGTCTTCTGACAATAATTGGTTTTTTTTTAAACCAGTTAGACCTGGTTCAATTACTATAAAGTTTTCAAAATAAAGAACTCTTTCAACTTCTTTTAATTTCATGTCTATTGCCAGAGATATTCTACTTGGTAAAGACTTTAGGAACCATATGTGCGCCACTGGTGTTGCCAGATTGATGTGGCCCATCCTTTCACGTCTGACATTGGATTTTGTAACTTCAACACCACATTTTTCACATATAATACCTCTAAACTTCATTCTCTTATATTTTCCACACAAACATTCGTAATCTTTAATTGGTCCAAATATTCTTGCGCAGAATAGACCATCTTTTTCTGGTCTAAATGTTCTATAATTAATCGTTTCAGGTTTTTTAATTTCACCATATGTCCATGATTTAATTTTTTCAGGACTTGCTAATGAAATTTTAATACTATTAAAGTTCTGAGAGTCTGATATTTCAGTGTTTTTAAATAAATCTTTAAGTTCTTTTTTCATAATTAATTGAGCTCAACATTTAATGCTAAAGATTTTATCTCTTTAACTAATACGTTAAATGACTCAGGAATTCCTGATTCAAAATTTTCCTCACCTTTAACAATCGTCTCATAAACTTTAACTCTACCAGCAACATCATCTGACTTAACTGTAAGAATTTCTTGAAGTGTGTAGGATGCTCCATATGCCTCTAGCGCCCAAACTTCCATTTCACCAAATCTTTGACCACCTAATTGGGCTTTTCCGCCAAGTGGTTGTTGAGTTACCAAACTGTATGGACCTGTGGATCTTGCATGAATTTTATCTTCAACAAGGTGATGTAATTTTAACATATATATAGTTCCAACTGTTACATCTCGGTCAAATTTTTCTCCAGTTCTTCCATCCCATAGAGTAGTTTGACCAGACTTAGGTAATTTGGCCAAATCAAGCATCTCTGTTACATCTTTTTCTTTAGCACCATCAAAAACAGGTGTAGAAATTGGAACCCCGCTCATCAAATTTTCACATAAGTCTGAAAATTCATTTTTGGTTAACTTTTCAATTGAATCTTCTAATATTTCTTTTCCATAAACAGATTTAAGAAAATCTTTTATTTTTTGTGACATTTCTAATTTTTTTTGATTTTCATTAATCAAATCTTTTAATTTATCTCCAAGTTCAGTACATGCCCAACCCAAATGAGTTTCTAAAATTTGGCCGACATTCATCCTGCTGGGTACACCAAGAGGATTTAATACTATGTCAACAGGTTTTCCATTCTCTCTATAAGGCATATCTTCTACAGGAACAATTTTACTCACTACACCTTTATTGCCGTGTCTACCTGACATTTTATCTCCAGGCCTTAATCTTCTCTTAATTGCTACGAAAACTTTTACCATCTTCATTACACTTGGTAACAAATCATCACCTTGTCTAATTTTTAGAACTTTGTCCTCAAATCTTTCTTTAATATCTTGGGTTGCATTTTGATATTGTTCTTTTAATTTTTCTAGTATTTCATTTTTACTTGAATCTTTTACATTCATTTTAAAGATTTCTGCTATTGGAACTTGATTTATATTATTTTGATCTAATGTATCACCCTGATTTAAATTCTTTATTTTTTTGGAAAGCTGTGTCCCTGATAAAATTTGAGCTGCCCTTTGTTTTATACTTCTCTCGAGAATTTCTTCCTCAACCAACTTATCTTGTTGAACCAAATCTATTTCAGCTCTTTCAATTGTAATAGATCTTTCATCTTTTTCTATCCCATGTCTATTAAAAACTCTCACATCAACTATGATACCACCACTGCCACTTGGCATCTTTAGAGAAGTATCTGTGACGTCAATAGCTTTTTCACCAAAAATTGATCTCAATAATTTTTCTTCAGGACCAGACGCCGTATCACCTTTAGGTGTAACTTTTCCTACAAGTATGTCCCCTGGCTTAACTTCTGCACCAATGTAAACAATTCCAGATTCGTCTAAATTTTTTAAAGCTTCCTCATTTACGTTTGGTATATCTCTAGTAATATCTTCTTCACCAAGTTTTGTATCTCTAGCCATAACTTCATATTCTTCAATATGTACTGAAGTAAATACATCGTCAGTTACACATCTTTCTGAAATTAATATTGAGTCTTCAAAATTATATCCTTGCCAGGGCATAAATGCGACAGTTACATTTTTACCAAGAGCTAACTCACCAATCTTTGTTGAAGGTCCGTCAGCAATAATATCTCCCCGTTTTACTTTGTCACCAACTCTGACTAAAGGTTTTTGATTAATACAAGTATTTTGGTTTGATCTTTTGAATTTTTGTAAATTATAAATATCAACTCCTGATTTTGAAAAATCAGTTTCGCTAGTTGCTTTAATTACAATTCTTTTTCCATCAATTTTATCAACTATACCATCCCTTTTTGCTACAATAGTTACACCTGAGTCAAGAGCGACATCACTTTCTATGCCTGTGCCAACTAGAGGTGACTCTGGTTTTAAAAGTGGCACTGCTTGTCTCATCATATTTGATCCCATAAGAGCTCTATTAGCATCATCATTTTCTAAAAACGGTATAAGAGAAGCAGCGACGGATACGAGTTGTTTAGGAGAAACGTCAATGTAGTCGATGTTTTCAGGTTTGGATAAAATAAAATTTAAATGTTGCCTACTTGAAACTAAATCTTCTGTAAATTTACCATTTTTATCGACCTTTGAATTAGCTTGTGCAATAGTAAATTTTGTTTCCTCCATAGCTGACAAATACTCAATTTTTTCCTGTACAACACCATTCACTACCTTCCTGTACGGAGATTCAATAAAGCCATATTTATTTATTTTTGAATAGGTAGACAAACTATTTATCAATCCAATATTAGGACCTTCAGGTGTTTCGATTGGACAAATTCTTCCGTAATGAGTTGGATGAACGTCCCTAACTTCAAAACCTGCTCTTTCTCTTGTTAAACCACCAGGTCCTAAAGCTGAGACTCTTCTTTTATGTGT
>CACFJR010000031.1 GCA_902566755.1 uncultured Pelagibacteraceae bacterium | reverse complement strand
CGTTCAAATACTTTTTTTATAATTTTAAAATTAGACGGAACTACACTACAAAAAACTGCCTTATCCTTAATATTAAATTTTTTTAAAAATAAAACTTTTGATTTAATCTTGCTATAAATTATTTCGTTGCTTTTTATAATAATTTTTTTTTCCATTCTGTCATTTCTAAAAAATATTTTAGACTCAGTATTACCAATATCACCAACCAAAATTTGTTTTTTCTTAAATCGATTCATAGTTTAATTTAATTTCATTTAAGATTCTAATTTTATTAATCTTTTTTTTTGTTATTTCATACACGCTAGTAGTTTTGTAATTCTTGAATTTTGGACTCTTTAATAAGTTTAGGCCTACACCAACCAACAAGTATTTAAGATTCTTGTAAAAAATTGTTTCTTGTAAAATTCCACAAATTTTATACTGTTTAAATAAAATATCGTTTGGTCTTTTAATTTTAAGATCGTGTTTTATATATCTTGATAAAACCTTTTTTATTATAAGGCAATTTTTATAATTAAACTTATTTAAATTTAGATTATTTGAAATTGAAAAGAAAATAGTTACGAAAAGATTGCCCTTATAGGAAACCCATTTATTTCCATGCCTGCCTCTGCCAGAGCTTTGGAGATCACAAGTAACTATTCCATTTTTAATACCTGACCTAATTTTTCTAATGGCAATATCATTTGTGCTTTTTACTTTTTTGTATTTAAAAATTTTTAACTTCATTAAATTACAGTGATATTTGACACAAAATTATTAATTATGTTTGGGTTTATGAAATAAATAAGAATAATTGTAGATGAGACCACAAGTATCATTTTAAGACCAATGCTATGATTTAAGTCATATCTTTCTTTCTGTTCATCAAAATACATTACCTTTATTAATCTTATATAATAAAAGGCTGCTATTACCGTTGAGAGCAAACCTACAATTGCTAAAAAATACATAGACTGTTCAATTACAGCCGTAAAAATATAAAACTTTGCAAAAAAACCTGCTAATGGTGGTATCCCTGCTAATGAGAATAAAATGACCATCATAGAAAGTGATAATAAAGGATGATTCTTTGATAAACCTGAAAGATCTTCAACTTTATCGAAATATTGATTTTCTCTTTTGAGCATAAATAGACAACAGAAAAATGCTATATTCATTATTAGATATATAATTAGGTATATTATTGAATTTTGAATACCTTCGTTTGTCCCAACACTTAAACCAGCGAGCGCAAACCCCATGTGGCTTATTGAACTATAAGCAATAAGTCTTTTCAATTTTTTTTGTCCAATCGCAGCTATGGCCCCAAATACCATCGAACCAATAGATAAAAAAATTATAACTGCTTGCCATTGGTCAAACATTTCAAGGAAAGGACCGTATAAAAAATTAATAATTACTGTTAATGCAGCAATCTTTGGAAGAATTGCAAATATTACTGTGACAGATGTAGGTGATCCATCATAAACATCTGGGGCCCACATGTGAAAAGGTACTGCAGTAATCTTAAATGCTAATCCAACTAAAATAAATACTATTCCAAAAATAATACCGTATTCAATTGACTCACTATTTTGATAAATTAAATCAAAATTTGTTGAGCTAGAAAAACCATATATCAAAGAACATCCATATAGCAACAATCCTGATGATAATGCGCTTAATATAAAATATTTTAAGCCTGACTCAGATGAAAGTATATTATCTCTTTTAAAGGCAGCAAGAACATATAAAGCTAAAGATTGTAATTCTAAACCAACATAAAAAACTATTAGATCGTTAGAACTTACCATTACGAGCATACCAAGAATTGAACATAAAATTAAAATTGGATACTCAATTTTTAAAATATCATTTTGTTTGACATAATTTAATGAACATAGCATTACAAGGAATGCCGAAATTAATATTACTGACTTGATTAAAGTCGTGAAATAATCGATTTTATAACTGTTATTAAATAGATCTATTGGATATTGAGGATTTAAATTGATATTTATCGCAAGTCCCACAAGTAAAATTATACAAGAAAAATTGTAAATAAATGATTCACTGTTTTTCTTAAATACGCCAATCAATAATAAAAATAGAATTGATAATGATAAGAATATTTCTGTGGATATAAAAAAAAGATTTATCATTGGTTTTGTAAGTTATAGCTATTTAGTTTATCATTATATTCATTTAAAAAGTTCTCGACTGATACAGAATATGTATTTGAAAATGGATCAGGATAGAAGCCAAAAAAGATTATACTCAATGCTAATAAAGTAAGAATAGACAACTCAACTTTGTTTAAATCAATTATTTTTAATAATTTTTGATTTGTTAACTCTCCAAATACAACTCTTTTGTAAAGCCACAACATATATGCTGCGGCTAAAATTACTCCCAAACTTGCTATTGCTGCCACTAAGAAACTTTTTTTAAACGTTCCCATTAAAATCAAAAATTCACCAATAAAACCAGTTGTTCCTGGTAGGCCCAAAGACCCTAAAGTAAATACCATTAATAAAATAGAATATTTTGGCATTACATTTACCAAACCCCCATAATCATTGATACGTCTCGAATGAGTTCTGTCATAAACAACACCTACTGAGAAAAAGAGTGCAGCAGATACAATGCCATGACTTATCATTTGAAATATTCCTCCTTCAACACCTTGTTGAGTGAAAGTAAATAAACCCAATGTTACAAAACCCATATGAGCTACAGATGAGTACGCAATTAGTTTTTTCATGTCGTCCTGCATTAAGGCAACTAAAGAAGTATAAATAATTGCAATTAAACTTATAACAAAAATGAATGGAACAAAATATTCTGACGCAACAGGAAACAGTCCAATTGAAAATCTTATAAATCCATATCCTGCCATTTTTAGTAAAATTGCTGCTAATAAAACTGAACCTGCAGTTGGTGCTTCAACATGGGCATCAGGTAGCCAAGTATGTACTGGCCACATTGGTGTTTTTACCGCAAAAGATGAAAAGAATGCTAACCAAAGTAAGTTTTGATATTTTGGATCAATGCCTAACTTATAAAGCTCTTCTACATCGGTTGTGCCAGCTATCCAATAAATAGATATCACCGCTATTAACATTAAAACTGAACCGAGAAGAGTAAATAAAAAAAACTTGAATGCAGAATATACACGTCTTTCACCACCCCAAATACCAATGATTAAAAACATTGGTATTAAACCTCCCTCAAAAAATAAATAGAAAATTACCAAATCTAAAGAGCAAAAAACTCCAATCATTAGAGTTTCCATTAACAAGATTGCTATTAAAAATTCTTTAAGTCTATTTTTTATAGAAGAGTTAACTGACAAAATACAAAGTGGTATTATAAAAGTAGTTAAAATGATAAATAATATTGAAATTCCATCTACTCCAACTTTATAATTAATAAAATTTTTGATCCAAACTCTACTTTCTACAAACTGAAATTCATAAGTAGATTGATCAAAAATTAACCATAAGTAAATAGATATTAAAAAATTAATGATTGATACAAATAAAGAAACATACTTAATGCCGGTAATATTTTTTGAATTGATGAAAAAAAGAAATAATGCACCAATTGAAGGCAAAAGAATTAGTGAAGAAATAATTGGGAAACTCATCATTTAATAATCAAGTAAGTTAGTATTAAAGAAAAGCCAATCAACATTATAAATGCATATTGATAAATAAAACCATTCTGAAATTTAACCGCCTTAATCGATAAGCCTTTAATAAGATTTGAAATACCATCTGGTCCAAATCTATCTATTGTTAAACCGTCAATCTTTTTCCAAAAAAATAGACCTAATTTTTTACAAGGTTCTACAAAGATATAAGAATAAAGCTCATCAAAATACCATTTCTTTTTTAAAAAATTTATTAATGGATAATTAGTTTTTGTAAAATTTTCTAATACACTCTTATCCTTCAAAAATAAGTAGTAAGAAATTGGTATGCTTAAAGTAACTATAGTCGGGGTCAACAAAATAAACCACAGCGGTGGATGATCTTCACTTAATGGCTCTAAAAATTTAAT
>CACFJR010000030.1 GCA_902566755.1 uncultured Pelagibacteraceae bacterium | reverse complement strand
TCAAATATCTGTGTATGCCTAATATTTTATTTATTACCTTACTAAAACCATTTGGGTGGTTTTTTCCTAGATTTTTTAAAGTCATTTCTAAGAATTCTGTAATAGTGCCATTGTGAATTTTAATCTGACCATTCATATAACCTTCTCCTAAATATAAGTCGGGAAGTAGCAAAAGTTTATAATGCATAGATGAGTCTAACAGTTCTAGTATTAAAGGATCTTTTTTTGAAGGTTTTCCAATTAAGTATTCTCTTTTGTTTGCATCAATTAATCTAAATCCGTCCTCTTTAAATAGATCATTTAAAAAATTAACCAGTTTCATCTTATGCAGCTTTAAAATCCTTTCCTAAAAAGTCTAAATCTTTAAGTTTATCTATAAGTGTTTTCTCATCCTGTTTATTAAGTAGTGAACATGTAGGTAATATATTTAAAAACTGCTTATCGGTTAAACTAAGAAATGAGTGTAAACCTGATATTAAATTGAATTGATCAAAAGCTTTTCTAACTTCACACAGTTTATCATTTACAGTTTGATCTTTGTTTTGTTCAAAGTCATCAAAAACTTTTCTCGCAAGTTTTGCGGTTACATTACATGTGGCTGTTATTATTCCAGAACAATCTTCTTTAAGCCCACTTAGGAGTTTCAATTCTGATCCAGGTAAAATAGAAAAATTTTTGATTTTAAGGTTTCCCATAAGATTATATGAGCTGTCTTTTACACCGATTATATTTTTGGGAAATCTAGCTGCTAAATGTTCAACACACTCAACAGAAAATTTATATCCACAAAGTTTTTCAAAGTTATAAAGAATTATTTTCGCATCAGGAACAGATTTAATTAATTTTGTATAATATTCTATTACCTCATTATCTCCATAATTATAGTAGGCTGGAGGCATAATCAAAAATTTATTAAGACCAATATTTAAAGATAACTTTAAAAAGTTTATATTTTCTACTAGTGAATTTAGTCCAGTTCCAATAATCAACTTATTTTTAATTTTGTCGTTTTTTGAGACAAAATTAATCATCTCAATTTTTTCATTAAGAGGTATTAATTGTGATTGACCAGTGCTTCCAAATAAAACAGCTCCATGACAACCATCATTTATTATATTTTCACAGTGTTTTACTGTTTTGTTAACATCTAATGATAAGTCATCATTTAGTATAGAAACAGCCGCCGCATAAATGCCTTTTATTTCTCCCATAATTAAATTTAACTAATATTTTTTTTTTAGTAAAGATACAAAGAATCTATGAAAATACTTGTTATCCAAAATCGAATGGGGATTGGAGATATGATTATGTTTCTTCCTTATGTTAAAGCTATTTCGAATTATTATGGAGGAAAAATTTCATTGATGGTTAAAAAAAACACTAAGGCCATGGAATATTTAAATGAAGAAAAATACATTAAAGAAATTATTTATCTTGAAAGAAGTGAGTTTGAAAATAGACATGCTGGTATTAAAGGATTCTTCAATCTAATAAACGATTTAAAAGATAAAAAGTTTGATAAAGTTTTTATTTTTAATTCTTCGCTTAGATTTTATATGGCCGCAAAAATAAGTGGGATAAAAGATATAAATTGCTACAAACTTTTTAAAAAAAAAAATCAACATATTATAGAGACTGCTAAAAAATTTATAAAAGATACTTTAAAAGTTGATGTCAAAGAAAACCCAACTATAAATCTAAAACCAGACACTGTTGCACAAGCAAAGAAAAATTACTCAATTAGAAGTGATGAAATTAATATTGTTCTTGGGACAGGTGGATCAGGTGAAACAAAAAGAGTTCCCTCGAAAATATTTATAGATGTGATGAAAAACACATTAAAAAAAGGTAAATGTAAATTTTTTATTGCAACAGGAAATGCAAAGGAGGAAATTGAAATTTTGGATCAAATTACTAATTCAGATTTAAAAGAATTTTGTGTACCATTAAATAATTTAAATATTGGTAAAATAATTCCTATTATTAAAAATTGTAATATTGCAATATGTAATGACTCAAGTTTCAGTCATTTATCTGCTGCTCTTAAAATTCCGACAATTGTGCTTATGGCTGATACACCTCTAGTTTATGGAAGTTACAGTTCTCTTATGCACCCTATACTTCCTGAAGGAGTGAACACAGTCACCCATGATACTTTGGGGAAAGACAAAATAAATCCCTTGGAGATTCAAAAAAAACTGGACGAAATTTTGTCAAATGTTTCTTAAAACAACGTCCTTAGCCTCATTGACAATTGAGGCTAACCTAGTCAACTCAGGGCTAATGTCCGGATGAATTTTTTTCATAATTTTTTTATAAGAATTTAAAATTTCATCTTTTGAATATTTTTTTTTAGGATCAAGATTAAGAATTTTGTACGCCTCATCCAGAGTAATCTCGCTAGTATTAAGATTTTTATTAAAATTATTAAAATTAAATCTTCCAGAATTTTTTAAAACATTTAATAAACCCCAGAACCTTAATAATTGAAAAAGAGTAAAACCAGCTTTTGTTTTTAATATAGGAAGCACCATAAGTAAAAAAGGTAGTGAAAATACATATCTACCTGCAACTACCATGGCAATTGCAAGGACAATAGATAAGATAATTACAAATGATCTAATAAATTTTGAAATTTTTCTACTCGAGGTTTTAGCAAACCAATTTAATATCAAATATATTACGACAAAAATAACAAGTGTTATAAAAAAAAAATTCATGTAAATAGTTATTATGAAAATACCACAACTTCAAAAAAAATCAGAAATAAAATCCTGTCATAACGTCACCTGGATAGATGATTATAGCTGGGTTCACCAAAAAAATATATTAGAGGTTCTTAAAGATAGTTCAAAGCTTTTACCTGAAGTAAGAAAGTATTTGGAAGAGGAAAATAAGTATACTGAGTTTCACTTAAAAGATACTAAAGAATTTCAAAAAACATTGTTTAATGAAATCAAAGGAAGAATTAAGTTAGATGATGAGTCTCTTCCTTTTAAAGATAAAAATTATGAGTATTGGTCGAAAACAACGAAAAAAGGAAACTACTCAATTAAATGCCGAAAAAAAATTGGAACTGATGAAGTTGAGGAAATTTGGAATGGCGATAAAGAAAAAAGTAAACTGAAGACTGAGTATTTTGGGGTAGGCGATCTTGAAGTAAGTTATAATGATAAATTTCTTGCATACTCTTTAGATTTAAGGGGCTCAGAATATTTCACAATTTATGTCAGAGATATTAAAACTGGCAAGTTAGTAACTGAAAAAATTGAAAATACATCTGGCTCAATAAATTTTAGTCTTGATGACCAATATATATTTTACTCAAAGTTGGATGAAAATCACAGACCAAGATCAATTTTTAGACATCAAATTGGATCATCTAGTAATGAAGATTTACTTATATTTGAGGAAAAAACAAAAGCATTTACGGTTAGTATAGGTATGAGTTCTGATGAAAAATATTATTTTATAAATAGCTCAGATCACAACACATCAGAGAAATATTACTTTAGCATTGATGAAGAAAAACCTGAGCCTAAACTTATTCAAAAAAGAAAAAAAGGCATTATTTACAGTGTAAATTCATGGGATGGAAATTTTTACATGCACACAAATGAGGATGCTGAGGATTTTAAAATTTTAATTTCAAATAATATCGAAACTAAAGTGTGGGAAACTTATATTCCAAGCCAATCAGAAACCATGATTGGAAATTTAACATTTCTGAATGACTGGCAAATCAGATCTGAGCTTAGCAATGCACTTGATAAAATTTACGTCAAAAACCTTAAAACAAAGAAAGAGGAAGAAATAATTTTTACTGAAGAAACTGTTTACGACTCATCTGTTTCTCTCATGCAGAGAGATCGTGAAACGGATGATATATATATTTCATACTCTACTCCTAAAACGCCATCTAGAACTTTTATTTACAATCTAAAAACTAAAGAAAAAAAACTTGTTAAAGAACAAATAATTCCATCAGGTCATAATTCGAATGATTATATTGTTGAAAGACTTGAGTGCGAAGGACATGATGGAAGAATAATTCCAATTACAATTACAAGAAAAAAAAATACAAAACTGGATGGAAATTCAAATTTACTTTTATATGGATATGGTTCTTATGG
>CACFJR010000029.1 GCA_902566755.1 uncultured Pelagibacteraceae bacterium | reverse complement strand
GGATATATTTTAAATTTAAATTATTTTTATTGATATACTCTAATACTGGTTTTGCCTCGCCAGGATCTACCACGCAAGCATCTAGATTTTTTTCATTGATTAATAAATATGAGAAATTATCAGTAAGACATTTTATTATTTCAATTTTCATTTTATTTCTCTAGTATAAAAATTCCTAATTCAGAAAACAGATTTTGAAATTTCAAATTTTTTAAATTAATCTTAATATTTCTTTGCTCGCAATAATTTTCAAAATCCTTAATTGTACACATATGCAAGTTTGGGGTATTGTACCATTCATTAGGTAAATTTTCTGTAACTGGCATAGTGCCTTTTAAAAGCAAATGAAGTCTTACTTTCCAGTGCCCAAAATTAGGAATTGATACAATCGCTTTTTTGCCAATTCTCAATAATTCATTCAATACATTTTCTGGATCTAAGAAAGCTTGTAAAGTTTGGCTCAATATTACAAAATCGAAAGAACTATCTGGAAATTGTTTTAAATCTTTTTCTGCATTACCCTCAATAACAGTTAAACCTTTTTCGACACATTTTTGAACATTTAATTTTGATAATTCAATTCCCCTGATGTCTTTACTGATGTTTTCAGTAATGTATTTCATTAATTCTCCATTTCCACATCCTACATCTAAAATTTTAGAATTTTTCGTTATTAATTTTGCAATATTATAAAACTCCTTTTTCATGAAATTTTCTCGTAAGATTTGTTTAAAAAATTCTTTACAGTGTTGAGGAAATCTGGAACATTAAGTAAAAATGAGTCATGTCCCTTGTCGGATGTAATTTCAACAAATCCAACATTTTTACCAATTGCATTAAGTGCTATCACTATTTCTCTGTTTTCAGATGTTGGGTATAGCCAGTCTGATGTAAAAGATATGACAAAAAATTTTGTATCACTTTTCTCAAAAGCTTTTGATAAATTACCACCAAATTTCTTCGTTAAGTCAAAATAATCCATAGCTCTTGTGATATATAAATAGCTATTTGCATCAAACCTATCCACAAAAACTGAGCCTTGATATCTTAGATAACTTTCTATTTGAAAGTCAGCATCAAAGCTGAATTTTAAATCATCTCTTTCTTGCAGCTTTCTACCAAACTTTTCTTGAAGACCCGCTTTGGACAAATAAGTTATATGCGCTGCCATTCTTGCAACTGCAAGACCTTTATCTGGCTGTTTATTTTGTTCTTCATAAAAACCATCCTGCCAATTCCTATCTGCCATTATAGACTGTCTACCAAGTTCATTAAGAGCAATATTTTGAGCTGAATGACTTGCAGTGCAGGCAATTGGTATTGCGGTATGAGCCTTATCTGGGAAGTTAGATACAAACTGAAGGACTTGCATTCCACCCATAGATCCTCCAATAACACAGAATAATTTTTCAATTTTAAAATATTCTAAAAGATTATATTGAGCATTAACCATATCATTTATTGTGATTACAGGAAAATTAGTTCCGAAAGGTTTTTTTGTTTCAGGATTTATATCACTTGGCCCAAAAGAACCCATACAGCCACCTATTACGTTAGCTGCGATTACAAAGTATTTATTGGTATCAATAGCTTTATCAGGTCCAAGGGCATAATTCCACCAACCGTCTTTCTTCGTAATTGGATTTATTCCTGAAGCAAACTGGTCTCCTGTTAATGCATGAAAAACCAATATAGCATTATTTTTTTTATCATTTAATTTTCCATATGTTTCATAAGCCAATGGAAAATCACTGATTGTCTGACCACAATCTAGTTTCAAAGGTTTTTTTACCAGTAAAGTTTTTATTTTATCTTTTTCACTCATAGTTTTTTTGTGAATTGTGAGGAAAAAAAACTTATTTAGCGGTTTTTTTAAAGCGCTCGCAATTCAGTTAAATCAGCGCAAAAATCTTTTATAACATGTTACTATTTATGTCAATTATATCGCGTAGAGGGTTAATTTTATTTAAATAACCAGTATATTATTTATATATATCGTTATGCAAAAACTAAAGTACAGAAATATAAAGGTACAAAGCTATGTTCCAGGAAGGTCGGCTATTTTTAGAAAAAAAAATGTTATCAAGTTATCTGCTAATGAGTCTGCACTTGGTCAATCACCTAAATCTAGAAAGATAATTTCAAGTATAAAAAAACTAGATAAATACCCAGATAGCAAAACAAGAACTTTAAGGAGAGAAATCTCACTAAAATTTAAATGCAACTTTGATCAAATTGTTTGTGGCTCAGGATCTGATGAGGTAATACAATTATTGTGTCAACTATTTTTGCAAAAAAAAGATGAGGTAATTGTACCTCAGTACAGCTTTTTAATGTATAGAATTTACAGCAATATAATTGGCTCAAAAGTAATTTTCTCGAAGGAAGATAAATTTAAAGTTTCAATTAAAGGAATTCTGGATAAAGTTTCAAATAAAACAAAAATTGTTTTTTTAGCTAATCCAAATAATCCGACAGGCACTTATCTGACAAAAAATGAGCTTCTTGATTTAAGAAAAAAACTAAGACAAAATATTCTTCTTGTAATTGACGATGCTTACTATGAATACATGGTTAATAAAGATTACAAATCTGGATTGGAGCTTTTTAAAAATAAAAAAAATGTATTTGTTCTAAGAACATTTTCAAAAATATATGGCTTAGCTTCTCTTAGAATAGGCTGGGGCTATGGCTCGAAAGAGATTGTAAAAGAGCTTCTTAAAATCAAACCACCGTTTAACATAAATAAGATTGCTGAAATGGCGGCTGTTGAGGCTTTAAAAGACAAATCTTTTATATTAAAATCAGTAAAACATAACTTAAAATGGGCTTACAAGATTAAAAAAGTTTTAGAAAATTATAAGATTAAAACTAATAAAGTTTCAGCAAATTTTCTTTTATTAGATTTTGATAAATGTAAATATTCTGCTATTAAAATAAAGAAATCTCTTGAAAAAAAAGGAATTCTTTTAAGAAGTTTAGAGGCATATAAAATTAAAAATAAGTTAAGATTAACAATTGGAAATACAAGAGAGAATATTCTTCTTCTTAAAACTCTAGAAAAAATATTTAGAAAATGATCAACAAATTACTAATTGTAGGCTGTGGCTTAATAGGCACATCAATATTAAAGAAAGTCCATAAAAAAAAGATTGCTAAAAAAATATTTGTTTTTGAAAAATCTAAAGAGAATCAAAGAACATTAAAGAGATTTAAGCTTAAATTTGAATTAATTAAAAAAAATGGATAAAAAAATATCTGAATGTGATTTTATTGTAATCTGCACTCCTCTAAGTGAATACAAAAAAATTTTTTTAGCATGTAATAGGTACTCAAAAAAAAATATATTAATTACTGATGTAGGCTCTGCAAAAAAAAATACAATTACTCAAATTAATAAAATTAAAAGAAAAGACATTAAATGGATCCCAAGTCATCCAATAGCAGGGTCCGAAGTATCGGGACCACTGAATGGAAATGAGAACCTATTTGTCAATAAATGGTCGGTTATAATAAAACAAAAAAATTCACAAAATAAAGAAATGAAAAGAATATTGAGATTTTGGAAATTACTTGGCTCAAAAACTGTATCTATGGACGCAGATCAACATGATAAAATATTTGCAATAACAAGTCATTTACCACATTTGATTGCTTACAACTTAATTCTGACAGCGACTAATTTTAAAATTACAAATAAAGACAATGTTCTTAGATTTAGCGCTGGAGGATTAAGGGATTTTTCTAGAATTGCCGCTTCAAATGAAATCATGTGGAGAGATATATTTTTTAATAACAAATCAAATATGCTTAAGGTCATTGATATTTTCATTAAAAATTTAAAAATATTTAAACAAGATATAAAATTAAATAGAAAGAATTTAGAAACCAAATTAAAAAATTTAAAAAAAGTAAGACAAAAGATAGTTTTATTAAAACAAGATACATCCAAACCAGATTTTGGAAGAATTTAGACTTTTAATTCCTTAATTAAGTCTCCAATCATGTCCTTATAATTTTTGATTGTGTTAGAAACTTTTTTACTTATTGGTTTGTTTGCCTGGTCAAAACTTAATGTTCTTATAATACGTGAACTTTTGTGGTGACTCATAACGTTTTCATCCCATTCTAAATCACAAAAATTTAGAATTTTTTCAATTTGATCTTTTGGATTTTCTAACAAAGTTTCAAATTGAAGACTGAAAATATTATGAGGGAATTCTTTTTGCCAGAATTCCATTGTATTTAAATAAAGCTTATAAAATTTGGCTATATCTCTAAAATTATTCACGAACTTTG
>CACFJR010000028.1 GCA_902566755.1 uncultured Pelagibacteraceae bacterium | reverse complement strand
AGTTTTAAGAGACAGTGACAGCCGATGGTATATGAGAGAAGAAGCTGGAGGTTTAATATTAGGTCCTTATGAGGACGGAGCTCCTGCATGTTATGTTGATGGACCCTCAAAAGATTCTGAATATGAATTATTCCAAGAAGATTTAGATAGACTCGCTCCACATATAGAAGGTGCAATACATAGAGTGCCAGCTTTTGGTGAGGTAGGAGTTAAAAAAGTTTACAACGGTGCAATTTGTTATACCCCAGATGGAAATCCAATTGTAGGCCCAGCATGGGGACTTAAAAATTTTTGGATAAACGAAGGACATAGTTTTGGAATAACTGCAGCTGGTGGTGCTGGTTGGCAGTTAGCAGAATGGATAGTCGATGGAGAACCTACGATTGACATGCTTGGTGTTGAACCAAGAAGATATGGAGACTATTGTTCAAAAGCATACCTTAAAGAAAAAAATGAAGAGGCGTACAGCCATGTTTTTATAACACACTTCCCAGATGAAGAGAGACCAGCAGCAAGACCACTAAGGACAGCACCATGTTATGATAGAATGAAAAAGCTTGGAGCAGTTTTTGGTCAAAAATTTGGTTGGGAAAGACCAAACTTTTTTGCAACTGATGGAATGGAACAAAAAGATGATTGGTCATTTAGAAGATCAAAATGGTTTCAAGCTATTGAGAAAGAATGCAAAAATGTAAGAGAGAATGTAGGTTTACTAGACATGAGTGCATTTGCAAAATGTAGAATAAAAGGACCAAAAGCAGAAGAATTTTTAGATAAACTAGTTGCAAACAAACTACCGAAAAAAATTGGAAGGATAAATTTATGCCATGCGCTAAATACAAAAGGTGGCGTTCATTCAGAGTTTACAGTTATGAGAGAAGCTGAAGACAGCTTTTATTTAGTATCTGCGGGTGCTTTTCAAAGACTTGATCATGATTGGATTTTAAGATGGATGCCAAATGACGGATCAGTTCAGTTTGAAAATTTAACTAACAGCATGGGTGTGTTGGTTGTCTCTGGACCAAAAGCAAGAGACCTAATGACAAGAGTATCAAAAGATGATTTTTCTAACGAAAATTTTAAATGGTTAAGTGCTAAAAATGTTGACGTGGGTTATGCTCCTGTGAATGCAATGAGAGTAAATTTTGTTGGGGAATTAGGTTGGGAATTACATCATCCAATTGAATATCAAAATCACATTTTTGATAAATTAATGGATGCTGGCAAAGATTTAAATTTAAAACCATACGGCATAAGAGCAATGAATAGTTTAAGAGTTGAAAAATCGTATAAACTAGTTGGAACAGAATTATCTATAGAATACTCTCCATACGAAAGTGGTTTAGATAGATTTATACATCCAAATAAAGGAAATTTTATTGGCTTAGATGCGCTGAACAAGTGGAGAGAAAAAGGATTTAATAATAAATTGGTAACACTAGAAGTTCATAATGTCACTGATGCTGACGTGCTTGGAAATAATCCAATTTATGAAAATGGTACTTGTATTGGTAGAGCAACTGGCGGAGATTTTGGTTTTAGATTAGGAAAATCTATAGCACTTGGAATGGTTAAACCAGAATTGGCAAATGTTGGTCAGAAACTTAAAATTGATATTTTGGGAAAAACACATGAGGCAACTATTCTTGAAGAAAGTCCTTATGATCCAAAAAACGAATTGTTAAGAGCATAATGAAAATCTTAGTAGCAGTCAAAAGAGTAATAGATTACAACGTTCAAGTAAGAGTTAAAGAAGATGGAACTGGAGTAGTCACAGATAATGTTAAAATGTCAACCAATCCTCCTGATGATAATGCTGTTGAAGAAGCAGTAAAAATTAAAGAGTCAGGTAAAGCAAAAGAAATTGTAGCGATAACTATTGGTGTAGAAAAAGCTCAAGAAACTGTGAGAAAGGCACTTGCAGTTGGTGCTGACAGAGGAATACATGTAAAAGTTGACGGTGTAGTTGAGCCTTTAGCTGTTTCAAAAATATTACAAAAGATAGTAGATAAAGAAAAACCTGATTTAGTTTTTATGGGTAAACAAGCAATAGATGATGATTGTAATCAAACAGGTCAAATGTTGGCAGCTTTGCTCAATTGGCCACAAGCGACCTTCGCATCAAAAATCAATGTAAAGGAGTCGTCACTTGAAGTTACCCGAGAGGTTGATGAAGGCTTAGAGACAATTGAGGTAAATATACCTGCAATCGTTACTTGTGATCTTAGATTAAATGAGCCCAGATACGCATCATTACCCAATATAATGAAAGCAAAGAAAAAACCATTAGAGCAAATAAATGCTTCAGATTTAGGAGTTGATACTAAAGCAAGAATCGAGCAAATTAAGGTAGAAGAACCACCAAAAAGAAAGGCTGGAATTAAAGTCGCAAATGTATCAGAATTGGTTCAAAAATTAAAAAATGAGGCTAAAGTAATATAATGTCAGTTTTATTAATTGCAGAACATAATAATAAAGAATTAAGACCCTTCACTTATAATGCAGTATCAGCTGCTAGCAAAATAGGTGAAGACTTACATATTTTAGTTTTGGGTAACAAATCAGAGTCTGTTGCTAAATCTGCGTCTGAGATACCAAATGTAAAAAAAGTTATCCATATTGATAACGAAATTTATGAAAACTTCATTGCAGAAAATTACACGTTAGCAATAATAAAACATGCGGATACATACTCACATATAGTTTGCTCAGCCAATACTTTTGGGAAAAATTTGATGCCCAGAATAGCAGCTCTTTTAGACACATCTCAGGTGAGTGATATCACTAAAGTTATTTCAGCTGATACCTTTTTACGACCTATTTATGCGGGTAACGCTTTTGCTACAGTAAAAAGTAATGATAAAAAAAAATGTATTACTATTAGACCAACATCTTTTGAATCTGCGCCAGCTACAGGTGGTTCCGCAGAGATTGAAAAATTGGAAGCAGGAGAGGCCTTTAAAAATTCTAAGTTTGTAAAAAGAGAGGAAATTAAATCAGATAGGCCTGAGTTAGGAACAGCAAGAGTTGTAATTTCAGGTGGTAGAGGTATGCAAAATTCAGAAAACTTTAAATTAATTTCAGCAATTGCGGACAAGTTGAATGCAGCGATTGGAGCATCGAGAGCGGCAGTAGATGCTGGTTATATTACTAACGATCATCAAGTTGGACAAACAGGAAAAGTTGTTGTACCTGATTTGTATATTGCAGTCGGTATTTCTGGCGCTATTCAACATTTAGCTGGAATGAAAGAAAGTAAAATTATTGTTGCGATAAATAAAGATGGAGAAGCACCAATTTTTAGCGTAGCAGATTATGGGCTTGAGGCAGACTTATTCGAGGCTCTTCCTCAATTTTTAGAAGAATTGAATAAACTTAACACTATTCAAAAATAATTCATGACTAAAGAAGTTATGGAATATGATGTTGTTATTGTGGGCGGAGGACCATCTGGCCTTGCAACAGCTATTAAATTAAAACAATTAAATGCTGATGCTAATGTATGTTTACTAGAGAAAGGTGCAGAAATTGGTTCACATATTTTGTCGGGGAATGTTTTTGAGACTAGGGCTTTAGATGAATTGATACCAAATTGGAAAGATTTAAATGCACCAATAAAAACTAAAGTAACAAAAGAAAAATTTCTTTTTTTAGGAAAAAAAAGTTCATTAAGCTGGCCGACATGGTTACTACCCAAAGTTCAACAAAATTATAAAAACTACATAATTAGTCTTGCCAATTTATGCAGATGGCTTGCTGAACAAGCAGAGGCATTAGGTGTGGAGATTTTTCCAGGATTTCCAGCTTCGGAAATTTTATACAACGAAGATGGATCGGTCAAAGGCGTTTTAACTCAAGACATGGGTTTAGATAAAGATGGAAATAAAAAAGAAGGATATGAGCCTGGTATGGAACTACATGCGAAAGTTACAGTATTTGCAGAAGGTTGCAGAGGTCATTTAGGAAAACAATTAATTAAAAAGTTTGACTTAGATAATGGAAAAGATCCTCAACAATACGGAATTGGTTTTAAAGAAATTTGGAAGATTGATGAAAAAAATCACCAAGAAGGTTTAGTAATGCATACAGCTGGTTGGCCACTAGACAAAAATACTTACGGCGGAAGCTTTGTATATCATGCCGAAAATAAAGAGGTCTATTTAGGTTATGTAATAGGTTTAGATTATAAAAATCCTCATCTATCTCCTTTTGATGAATTCCAAAGATTTAAAACTCATCCAGCTATCAGTAAAATGCTGGAAGGAGGAAAAAGAATTTCTTATGGAGCAAGAGCTTTAATTGAAGGAGGTTTTCAAAGTTTACCAAAAATGTTTATGCCTGGTGCTCTTTTAATTGGATGTGATGCAGGTACTTTGAATATGCCAAAAATTAAAGGTTCCCATACAGCAATGAAAAGTGGAATAGTTGCAGCTGAAACTATAGTTGAATATCTTAACGAATCTAAAGATCTTTCCGCTTATGAGGAAAAGTTTAAAAAAAGCTGGGTATATAAAGAACTATTTGAGGCAAGAAATGTAAAACCAAGTTTTAGTTGGGGATTAATTTTAGGAATTATTTTCACAGGTATAGACCAAATAATTTTCAGAGGCAAATTACCATTCACACTTAAACATAAACACGCAGATCATGAAACTTTAAAACCAGC
>CACFJR010000027.1 GCA_902566755.1 uncultured Pelagibacteraceae bacterium | reverse complement strand
GATTGCTTCTTCAACATTTTTATCTTTTGGTATTGCTGGATGCGGATAATTTTCATTCATTGTTGTAATATAATAAAAAACATTTTCCTTTTTTTCATACATTCTTCTTAAACCATCTCTGAATATTACAGCTAACTCATAAGCAAAAGTTGGGTCATAGGAAACACAATTTGGTATTGTGGAAGCAAGTAGATGGCTATGTCCATCTTGATGTTGTAACCCTTCTCCAGCTAAAGTTGTTCTCCCAGATGTAGCGCCTATAAGAAATCCTCTTGCCTGACTATCACCTGCAGCCCATGCAAAATCACCAACTCTTTGAAAACCAAACATTGAATAGAACAAATATATGGGAATCATTTCTATATCATGATTAGTGTAAGACGTACCCGCTGCTATCCAAGATGACATGGAACCAGCCTCTGTTATTCCCTCCTCTAATACTTGGCCTGATTTATCTTCCCTGTAAGATGAAAGTAGTTTTGCATCCACAGGCTCATACTTTTGACCTTCATGTGCGTAAATACCAATTTTTTGAAAAAAACCCTCCATACCAAAAGTTCTAGCCTCATCGGGAATGATAGGAACTAATTTAGGTGAAACGTTTTTATCTCTTAAAAGATTTGTTAACATTCTTACTAAAGCCATAGTGGTTGACATTTCTTTAGTCCCTGTAGACTGTTTCATCACATCGAAGATATCTTTTGGTGGAGCTTTAATTGGTTTTGCAAAAGATGATCTTTCAGGGATAAAACCTCCAAGTTGAAGTCTTCTTTCCTTTAAATATTTTATCTCTTGGGAGTCTTCTTTTGGTCTGTAGTACTCAATATTTTTTACCTGCTCATCAGTTAAAGGAACATCAAATCGATCTCTATAATAAAGTAAATCATCTACATCCAACTTTTTTTGTTGGTGAGTTGTATTTATACTTTCTCCAGATTTTCCCATTCCATAGCCTTTGATAGTTTTGGCAATGATCACTGTTGGACTACCTTTATTTTCTACTGCTTTATAATAAGCTGAATACACTTTATGTGGATCATGGCCCCCTCTATTCAGCTTCCATATATCTCTATCGGTGAAGCTTGAAACTAAATCTTTTAATTCTTTATATTTCCCAAAAAATTTGTCTCTTACATATGCGCCACCCTTCGCCTTAAATGCTTGATACTCACCATCAACGGCTTCATTCATTCTTTTTACTAATAAACCTGTTTTATCTTTTGCTAATAATTGGTCCCAGTAAGATCCCCATATCACCTTTATTACGTTCCAACCGGCTCCTCTAAAAATTCCCTCAAGTTCTTGGATAATTTTACCATTACCTCTAACAGGTCCATCTAACCTTTGAAGGTTGCAGTTAACCACAAATATTAGATTATCTAATTTTTCTCTAGAAGCTAAACCAATTGCACCTAAAGACTCTGGCTCATCCATTTCTCCATCTCCCAAAAAGGCCCACACTTTTCTATTTTCGTCTTTAATCAAACCTCTATTAATTAAGTATTTCATAAACCTTGCCTGATAGATCGCTAACATTGGACCAAGACCCATTGATACAGTTGGAAACTGCCAGTAGTCTGGCATCAGCCAAGGATGAGGATAAGAGGATAAACCACCTGGTAGGACCTCCTGTCTAAACGAGTCTAATTGTTTCTCAGTTAATCTTCCTTCTAAAAAAGATCTTGCATAAATTCCAGGAGCACTATGACCTTGGAAATATATTAAATCTCCACCAAACTTGTTATTTTTTGCTCTCCAAAAATGATTCATACCAACGTCATATAATGTTGCAGCTGAAGCAAAGGTTCCTATATGACCGCCAAGATCAGGGTTTTTTTTATTAGCTCGTACAACCATAGCAGCTGCATTCCATCTAATTAAAGATCTTATTTTTCTTTCAATGTTTTGATCCCCTGGAGATTTTTTATCCTCTTCAGGAGGAATAGTATTTATGTAAGGTGTATTTCGAGATAAGACTAAATCTGAGCCTTCTTTATAAGAATGTTCAATTAATTGTTTTATTAAATATTGAGCTCTTTCTTTACCGTCATTTTGAAGGACTGCAGATAAAGACTCTAGCCACTCTTTAGTTTCAGTTGGATCTAAGTCATTGCCATCAGATATTATTTCAATATTTCTGGTTGATTCCTTTTTCTCTTGTCTTAAAGTTTGTGTTTCAACAGGTTTTTCCTGTTCTGCTTTTTGAGATTTTTCTGCGTCTACAATTATTTTTTCAGTATCTTTAGGAATATCTGAATTTTTGACTTCTTTTTTTTCAGGTTCAGGTTTTTTTTCAGAAACAGATTGAATTTCTATAAGCTTGCCTCCCTTAGATACTTTATCACCAACTTTTACTAAAATTTTTAATACTTCGCCCTCTTCTGTGCTTGGTACTTCTACGCTTGATTTATCACTTTCAAGTGTAACAATAGAATCATTTTTTTGAATTTTTTGTCCTTCCTTAACAAGGACTTCAATAATCTCTACGTTTTCAAAGTCTCCTATATCTGGTACTAGAATATCTTTTTTCATCTATATTTTTTAAAAATCAATATTTTAACATATTTATATCTTTTTTTCGTCATCCTAAAATGAGTTAATTAGGGTATGTTAAAAATATTTATTAATTTTATTAAGAAAAAGCCTAATTATAAAAATTTAGACGCAAAAATTTGGATACAAAATATCATTCTAAATAAATATTATAAATCACTCAAATATTAATCTTTTTCTATACACATCGAAATTCCCATCCCTCCTCCGATGCATAGTGTTGCCAAACCTTTTTTTCCATTCATTTTTTTTAATTCATTAAGAAGTGTAACAACAATTCTTGCTCCAGATGCTCCTATAGGATGACCAAGTGCTATTGCTCCACCATTCACATTTACTTTTTCTTTTGGAATTTTTAATTCTTTGATTACTGCAATACTTTGTGCGGCGAACGCTTCATTTATTTCAATTAGGTCCAAATCTTTTATATTCCATTTTGCTATTTCAAGAGCTTTGTTTGAAGAGGGGATTGGTCCTAACCCCATCATGGATGGATCAACACCACAAGTCGCCCAAGATATAATCTTGCCTAATATTTCTAAATTATGTTTTTCAGCTAATTCTCTATTAGTTAAAATTACAGCAGCTGCTCCATCATTAATGCCAGATGAATTTCCAGGAGTGACAGTTCCCTTTTCTTTAAAAACAGAATTCAACTTTGAAAGATCATTTATTGTAATCCCATTTCTTGGATGTTCATCGATATCGTCATTAATAATTTCATCATCAAATTTTTTTTTGTTTATTGCTAAATTTGCTTTATGTTGAGACTGAAGTGCAAATTCATCTTGTTCTTGTCTTGATATATTATATTTTGCAGCAACATTTTCAGCTGTAACACCCATATGATAATTATAAAAAGCATCTGTCAAACCATCTTTCATCATTTGATCATGAATTGAATTAGTCATACTTTCTTGACCACCAGCAATTATAAAGTTTGCAGAATTTGTTAGTAATGACTGATATCCATTCACAATTGATCTTAGTCCAGATCCACATACCTGGTTTATAATTATTGCAGTCTTTTCTTTTGGAATTCCAGAATTTATAGCTGCTTGCCTTGCTGGATTTTGTCCGCATGATCCTGTCAAAACTTGTCCTAATATCACCTCGTCAATTTGATCCACCTTTAACTTGGTCTTTTTAATTAAACTTTTAATTACCAAAGAGCCAAGGTTATGAGCCTGGAGATCTTTATAAATACCTTTATATCTTCCTATGGCTGATCTTTGAGCTGCAACGAAAACAATGTCTTTAGAATTTTTTGACATTAATATAGAATAATTATTTATTTAAAAATTACATTATTTAATATGATTTTTTTTTATAATTCAGCGCCTGTAGCTCAACTGGATAGAGCGCTTGGCTACGGACCAGGAGGTTCTGGGTTCGACTCCTAGCAGGCGCACCAAATTATGAAAATCTCTTTACAATCAAGTGTTGTATATTTTTTTACTATAGTTTTAATAGTTTTAATTTTATTAACAATATTTTTATAAAAAAATGGTAAACAATTTTGAACAAATCAGCAAAGTTTCTGGTTTTATGAAACACAATGGTGGTCTTCTTTTTAGAGATGTATCAGAAACTGAGTTTGAATTTAAAAGCACAATACAGAAAATTCATTTAAATAGAAGAGACATTACCCATGGAGGATTTATTTGTTCTTTAATTGATGCAGGAGCTGGAACTGCTGTTTATAGAGCCAGTAATAATCAATCATGCGTAACAGTTTCCTTAGATGTAAAATTCATAGCACCCTCCAAACTGGGAGATGAAATACTTGGAAAAGTAAACATCTTAAAAAAAACGAAGTCAATGTTATTTGTTAGTTGTAATTTATATATAAATAAAAATGTCATTGCATCAGCCACTGGTGTTTGGAAGGTTATTAAAAAGATATGATTGGAATTTTAGGAGGCATGGGAACACAAGCTGGTTTAGATATTTGTAACAAAATAGCTATTTTACATAGAGGAAAACAAGATCAACAATACCCAAAATTCCTACTGTATAATAAGTCAGATACACCCAAGAGACCAGAAAACTTAAAAAAATATTATAATGTCCTTAAAGAATTAGTTAAAGGTTGCAAACTATTAGAAAAAAATAAATGTAAGTTTATTGTAATGCCGTGTAATACAGCACATTTTTGGTACGATGATTTAAAAAAGAAAGTAAACATACCTATTTTAAGTATGCCAGAGGAGGTATATAATCATACA
>CACFJR010000026.1 GCA_902566755.1 uncultured Pelagibacteraceae bacterium | reverse complement strand
TGAATATTTTAATGAATGGTGAAGATCCAGTTGGAGGGAAATGGAGTTTTGATGAAGATAACAGAAAAAAACTTCCTAAAGGAACCAAAATTCCAGCTTTCCCAAAAATAAATGAAACTTCTCATACAAAAAATTTAAAAGAAATTATAGAAAAAAATTTTTCAAAACATCCTGGTTCAACAAAAAATTTCTGGTTTGCAACTGAACTTAAAGATGTAATGAAATTATTAGATTTTTTTATTAAAGAAAAATCAAGTTTATTTGGAGATTATGAGGATGCTGTTGATCAGAGTAACAATATATTATTTCATAGTGCACTCAGTCCTTACTTGAACTTAGGGATAATTACACCTGAAATTATATTAGATAGAATTTTAGCCAGTCACAAAAAGAAAAAAATAAGAATTAATTCTTTGGAAGGTTACATACGACAGGTAATAGGTTGGCGTGAGTTTATGAGAGGAATTTATCAAAATTTTGATAATAAATTAGAAACTGGGAACTTTTTTAAACATAACCGAAAAATGAAACCTTCTTGGTATGAAGGAAACACAGGTTTACCTCCTTTAGATTATGCAATTAAAAATGCTAATGATCATGGCTGGTCTCACCATATTGAAAGATTAATGATTTTATCTAATATAATGAATCTTTGCGAGATTAAACCAATCTTTGTTTATAAATGGTTTATGGAAATGTTTGTTGACTCATCTGATTGGGTAATGTCACCAAACGTTTACGGTATGGGACTCTTCAGCGATGGGGGAATATTTGCAACCAAACCATATATTTGTGGTTCAAGCTATTTTTTAAAAATGATGGATTTTAAAAAAGGTGATTGGTGTAATATTATGGATGGTCTTTATTGGAGATTTATTAATAAAAATAGAAAATTTTTTTTAAAAAATCCAAGACTATCGATGATGGTAAGGATTTATGATAAAATGAACACGCCTAGAAAAAAAATGATTCTTGCTGCAGCAGATAAATTTATTAAAGAAAATACAAATGCCAATTAAAGTTTTTTTCAATAACTCCTGTAACATTTGTAAAATGGAAATTGATCATTATAAAAAAAATTCTGATGAAAATTTAGAGTGGGTTGATATCACAAATAATCAGGAAGCAATTAATTTGACTTCAAAATCCCAAGCAGAGCTTTTACGAAGATTACATGTTATCGAAAATGGAGAAGTTATAGGTGGGGCGAAAGCATTTGTAATAATTTGGTCTAAAATTCCAAAATATAAATTTTTAGCTAAAATATTTAGTTTCAAACCTTTATTTATAATTTTTCATTATCTTTATGAATTTGTTGCCTACTTTCTTTTTTTGAAAAACAAACATCAACTTAATGAGGAAACAAAACCTTCCAACTAAAATTTGTCCAGTTTGTCAAAGGCCATTTAAATGGAGAAAAAAATGGAGATTGAATTGGGATAAAGTCAAATACTGTTCAAAAAGATGCTCTTCTAAGTGAACATTGTAATAATTTTTGGAATATAATTTTTAAAATTAAAAAAACCTTTGTTACAATATTGCCAGGAATACTGATCGAGCTTTCTGTACAAGAAGTTAAGTTTAATGTTATTCAAATTTAAATAATCTAAATTTTCACCAACTGTGGGATATAAACCAACAATATTTTCGCCTATATTTTTGACCTCACTTATATCTATAATTTCACACTCAATTGATTGATTTTTAATTCTTTGTTCTTGGTCTTTAATTAAATGAGACTTAAATTTGATAACTTTTTCACTAAGTTTTATGGACCTATTTTCATTTTTATTTGAAACTAAATAGACTTTCTTAAATTTATTATTTTTAAAATCAGTAGTTTCAAGAGAGAGATTATTTTCAAAAACCAATAAATTATTTTGATCAATATTTTGAGGATTAATAAAATTTTGTTTTACAATTGAGTATGTCTTTTCAGAAACTTTTGGTGGTGCGTTTTCATTCAATTTAATATTGTTAAATCTATTATTAGTAAATTTTTTGATATTCCATTCGCTTGCAAGATAATGTTTTCCTTGAGTTTGTACTCCAGCAACCCATCTCCATCCAAGAGTATTTGATGCAGCATCACCATCGTAGAGATGTTGCATAAAAAATTCTGCACCTAGCTGCCAAGGTAAATTCAACGTGAATATCCAGATACTTGCAAACCACATTCTCGTGTGATTATGAAGATAATTGTTTTCTTTTAATTCTTTTACCCATTCATTAAAGCATTCGATGTTAGTATTTCCCTCTATCGCATTTAAGTATTTTTTATTATCTTTAAATTTTTCTCTTATACCGCTTAAGCTTACTAAATAATCGTTCCATACGTTTGGTCTTAACTCAAGCCAACCTTTCCAATAAGTTCTCCAAAGAACCTCCTGTATAAACTTTTCATTTTTTGAAAAGGAAAACTTCGCTAGTGACTTTTTAATAATCTCAATTTCGTTAAGAACCCCATGAGTAACATAGGGTGATAAGCACGAGACGTTATCTCTTTTATCAGGCCCAAAATCGAAGTTTCTCAACCTTGAATAATCCGAAAGATTTTTTTCTACAAAATTATTTAATTTATCAATAGCTTTCGCTCTGGATGCTTCGAAATTCATACTTTTACTTTAATTTTTTTTTATGGAAATTTATAAATCTTTCAACATTGGATTTGTTAAAAGTTTTATTTTCTTCAAAAGAAACTTTTTTCATTGAGTATGCACTGCTTTTTGTCATTCTCGATTGAATTACAACATTCCCTTTGTAAAGTTTCAGCTTAACACTTCCATTTACCTTGCTTCTTTTAAGATCCACTATTTTTTGTAATCTAAATCTTTCTTTCGAGAACCAATAACCGTTATAAATTAATTCTGCGTATCTTGGCATAATAGAATCTTTTTTATGCATAGTATCTTTATCAAGTGTCACAGACTCTATTGCTCTATGAGCGATTAAAAGTAATGTTCCACCTGGAGTTTCGTAAACTCCTCTTGATTTAATTCCGATAAATCTATTTTCAACTAAATCAACTCTTCCAACTCCATTTTTTCCACCGATTTGATTTAATTTTTCTAAAAGCTTTTCTGGATTTAATTTTTTTCCATTAATACTAACCGGATCACTGTTTTTGAAACCAATGGAAACATAAGTAGGCTTATTAGGTGCCTTTTCAGGTGAAGTTGTTCTTTGAAAAATAAATTCAGGGGCTGAATTTTTTGGATTTTCTAAAACTTTACCTTCAGTTGAAGTATGAAATAAATTGTCGTCTACTGAAAAAGGTGGTGCACCCTTTTTATCTTTTGGAATAGTAATGTTATGTTTTTTGGCATAATTAATTAAATCAGTTCTTGATTTTAATTTCCAAATTCTCCAAGGAGCAATAACTTTTATTTTTGGACCAAAGTAATGATATCCAAGTTCAAATCTCACTTGGTCATTACCTTTTCCAGTTGAACCATGCGAAACAGCGAATGCTTTAAACTTTTTAGCAACTTTAATTTGATCTTTTGCAATTAATGGTCTCGCAATTGATGTTCCAAGAAGGTAAACCCCTTCGTAAATTGCATGACCTCTAATCATTGGGAAGACATATTCTTTTACAAACGTATTTTTTAAATTATTAATTATTATTTTTTTAACACCAAGTTTTTTTGCGTTTTTGATAATCTTTTTTCGGTCCATTTCTTGACCAATATCTGCAGTGTAAGCAATTACTTCGCTATCGTAATTTTCCTGTAACCATTTTAAAATAATAGATGTATCAAGTCCGCCTGAGTAGGCTAAAACAATTTTTTTGTTTTTTTTCATTTAAGATATTAAGCGCAACTTTTTTTTGCAGTATTATAAGCCTTTGTGAAACCCATTAAAGAATAGTGGTCAATTGTTTGAGATCCAGATTGATTATATCCCGTGATCATAATTCTTGATCCTTTTTTCATTACATTAACCATCTTTCGTTCTAAACCTGTGTCGCCTATCCAAGCAAAGTTTTCTTTTTTAACATCAAACTTAATTTTATTTTTTCCAGATTTAGCTGTGATTGAATTTTGAGTATTATATTGGTAACCAGACGTAATACTTACCTCATCTTTTATTTTATCAGCTGGTCTGAAACTAATAAATAATCTTGCTTCTCGTGGATTTTTTTTTGGTGATTGTAAAACTGGTTTTGATTGAGCAAAGCATAGTTTCTTTGATCCATCAGTAACTACAATTGTCTCCCAGTCTTTGAACTTACCAACTTTTTTTATCTCCTGAGCCGAGGCATCTGACACGATGAAAAGACAAAATAATAATACTGTGATTTTATTTATTAAGGACATGGGTTTGGATATATTTTTTGTATTTCGTTAATTTCATTTATAATTTCATCTTCTAATTTTACATTTACACTTTCTATATCAGTTTTCAACTGATCCATTTTTGTTGCGCCGATTATTACACTAGTTACAAACGGTTGAATTTCACAGAACTTTAGTGACATTTGCGCCATATCTAGATCATTTTTTTTGGCGATCTTATAATAGGCTTCTACAGCCTTTTCAGTATTAGGTTTATTGTATCTTGTCCAAAAATCTCCATCCACTGCCAACCTAGATTTTTTAGGCCTTTCATTATTTCTATACTTACCTGTCAAAAAACCAATTGCGAGAGGTGAATATGCCAGTAGTCCGATTTTCTCTCTAATAGATATTTCAGCTAATCCTATCTCGTATGTTCTATTAAGAAGATTATATGGATTTTGGACGGACATCATTCTTGGAAGATTTCTTTCTTTTGAAATTTGTAAAAACTTAGATGCGCCCCAAGGAGTTTCGTTAGATAAACCTACATATCTTATTTTTCCATCTTTTATAAATTTTTGTAAGTTTTCTAGAACCTCCTCAAATTTATTCCAATCTTCATTGTCATCATGCTCGTAACCTAATCTTCCGAACATGTTAGTGTTTCGCTCTGGCCAATGAAGTTGATATAAATCTATATAGTCAGTTTGTAATCTTTTCAGACTTCCTTCGATAGCTTCTGACATATTTTTAATTCCAAATTGATTTTCACCACCTCTAATGTAAGCTCTGGATGGCCCAGCAACTTTTGTCGCCAAAATAACTTTGTTTCTTTTTTTTTGTCTGATTAAACCAATTACCGATTATAGTTTCTGTATTACCAAAAGTTTCAGCCCTTGGAGGAATTGAGTAAATCTCAGCAGTGTCCCAAAAATTTACACCATTATCTAGAGCAAAGTTCATCTGCTCAAAGCCTTCATGTTCAGTATTT
>CACFJR010000025.1 GCA_902566755.1 uncultured Pelagibacteraceae bacterium | reverse complement strand
TACAACACCGGTAATTGCTGAAAAAAGTGGAATAGCAAATTTTGTAGATTTAATTGATGGAGTTTCACTATCTGAAACTCTCGATGATACAACAGGGATTTCATCAAAATCTGTTATTGATTGGAGATCGCAATCAAAAAATACTGATTTAAAACCAAGAATTACTCTAAGGGATGAAAAAGGAAATGTTATTAAAAAGGCCGATGACAATGAAGCAAGATATTATCTTGTCCCAGACTCAATTCTTTCAGTACAAGATGGACAAAAAATTTATGCTGGTGATGTAATTGCACGTTTACCTAAGGAAACTTCGAAGACAAAAGATATTACTGGAGGTTTACCTAGAGTGGCGGAATTATTTGAGGCTCGTAAAGCAAAAGACAGTGCAATAATTGCAGAAAATAATGGTAAAGTAATTTTCGGAAAAGAAGTTCGTGGTAAACAAAGAGTTTCAATAGTCTCATCAAATGGGGAAAGCTCAAACTATTTAATTCCAAAAGGAAAACATATTAATTTCAACCAAGGTGAAGAAATTAAAAAAGGAGAATATTTATTAGATGGACAACCTTTACCACATGATATTCTAAGAATATTAGGTATTGAAGAATTGACTGAATATTTTGTAAACCAAGTGCAAGAAGTTTATAGATTACAGGGAGTAATAATAAATGATAAACATATAGAAACTATTTTAAGACAGATGTTAAAAAAGGTTGAGATCAAAACATCTGGTGACTCTGATCTATTACCGGGTGAAATTATTGATAGATTTAAATTTGATAGTATGAATGAACAACTTAAAAAAGATGGAAAAAGACCAGCTACTGGCGACAGAGTTCTGATGGGTATTACTAAAGCATCTTTACAAACAGATTCCTTTATATCTGCAGCTTCATTCCAGGAAACAACACGAGTTCTTACTGACGCAGCTATCAGAGGCAAGGTTGATACATTAGTTGGATTAAAAGAAAATGTGATTGTTGGAAGATTAGTACCTGCTGGAACAGGCTCAATTAAGAACAAGTGGAACAAAAAAGCCCTGGATGATGATCAAAAATTCATTGCTGAACAAGAAAAGATTGAACAGCCTGAAACCCCTGTAAATTAATAGTAATTTAGCTTTAAATTCCTCATTTTAGTTTGACAAATCATAAAACTATAGTATTTTCACCAAGAATTTTGGTTGGAATGTAGTGCCCTTGTAGCACTAAACGCTACCATACACAGGTCACTAGAATATTTCTTCCAAAATAAAATTATTATGCCAACAATTAACCAATTGTTAAGAAAGAAAAGAACTAAGCCTAAGGTAAGGGACAGAGTCCCTGCTTTAGAAAAATCTCCACAGAAGAGAGGTGTCTGTGTAAAAGTTTATACAACCACACCTAAAAAACCAAACTCAGCCTTGAGAAAAGTTGCGAGGGTAAGACTTTCAAACGGTCACGAAGTAACTTCTTATATTCCTGGTGAAGGTCATAATCTTCAAGAACATTCGGTTGTTTTGATAAGAGGTGGCAGAGTAAAAGACTTGCCGGGAGTTCGATATCATATTTTAAGAGGTAATCTAGATACTCAAGGTGTGACGGGAAGAAAACAACAAAGGTCTAAATACGGAGCAAAAAAAGGTAAATAAAAATGTCTAGAAAAAAAAGCGCTCCTAAAAAACTTAACGTTGTTGACCCAAAATATAAGTCAGTAATTATTCCAAAACTGATAAATTCATTAATGTATGATGGAAAAAAAACCATTGCTGAAAAAATTGTTTACGATGCAATAGATAAAATTAAATCTAAATCAAAAGATGAACCAATTACTGTTTTCAACCAAGCAATTAGCAATATTAAACCAACTGTTGAGGTAAGATCTAGAAGAGTTGGTGGAGCTACTTATCAAGTTCCAGTAGAAGTAAAAGCAAAAAGATCGCAAGCACTTGCAATAAGATGGTTAATAGATGCCTCAAGAAAAAGAAAAGATAAAAAAATGTCTGATAAAATTTTTAATGAAATTTTCGATGCCTATCAAAACAGAGGATCAGCAATTAAAAAGAAAGAGGATACACACAAGATGGCGGAGTCAAATAAAGCCTTTGCACATTTCAGGTGGTAAGAATATATGCCTAGAACCCATAAATTAAATATGTATAGAAACATCGGTATCATGGCTCACATCGATGCAGGAAAAACAACTACAACTGAAAGAATTCTTTATTATACTGGTAAAAGTCATAAGATTGGAGAAGTTCATGATGGTGCAGCTACTATGGACTGGATGGAACAAGAGCAAGAAAGAGGTATTACAATTACCTCAGCTGCTACAACATGTTTTTGGAGAGATCATAGAATTAATATTATCGATACACCAGGACACGTTGATTTTACAATCGAGGTAGAAAGATCATTAAAAGTATTAGATGGAGCTGTAGCTGTGTTCGATGGCGTAGCTGGAGTAGAGCCACAGTCTGAAACAGTATGGAGACAAGCTGATAAATATAAAGTTCCAAGAATTTGTTTTGTAAACAAATTAGATAGAACTGGCGCTGATTTTTTTAGATGTGTAGATATGATTAAAGACAGACTAGGGGCTAAACCTATGGTCATGCAGATTCCTATTGGTATTGAATCTTCATTACAAGGTGTTGTTGATTTAGTAAAAATGAAAGCAATTGTATGGAAAAATGAAGATTTAGGTGCTGCTTGGGAAGAAAAAGAAATTCCAGAAGATTTAAAAGAAATTTGTGAAAAATATAGACAAGAACTCGTGGAGTCAGCTGTAGAACAAGATGAGAAACTAATGGAAAGTTATTTAAACGGCGATCAAATTAAAAACGAAGATTTGATTAGATGTGTAAGAAAGGGATGTTTAAATTTTGATTTTGTTCCAGTACTAACTGGATCTGCATTTAAAAATAAAGGTGTTCAACCATTATTGGATGCTGTCGTTGACTATTTACCAAGCCCAGAAGATATTGGTTCAATCAAAGGAACAAAACCTGGATCAGAAGATGAAGTTGAAATGAAATTTGAGGATAGTGCTCCTTTTTCAGCTCTTGCCTTTAAAGTAGCAAACGACCCGTTTGTTGGATCTTTAACATTTATTAGAATTTACTCAGGAACTGTTAAATCAGGTACCGGAATTTATAACACTTCAAAAGATAAAGAAGAAAGAGTTGGACGAATGCTTTTAATGCACGCAAATTCAAGAGAAGATATTAAAGAAGCTAATGCTGGTGATATTGTTGCGCTTGCTGGCTTAAAATATACTATTACTGGTCATACTTTAGCTAATGAAGATAATCCAGTTTTATTAGAACCGATGGAATTTCCAGATCCAGTTATTGAAATTGCTGTTGAACCAAAAACTAAAGGTGACCAAGAAAAAATGGGAGAGGCTTTAGGCAGATTAGCAAAAGAAGACCCATCTTTTAGAGTTACCTCTGATGAAGAATCTGGACAAACAATTATTAAAGGAATGGGTGAACTCCATTTAGATATAATTGTTGATAGAATGAAGAGAGAGTTTAAAGTAGAGGCAAATGTTGGTGCTCCCCAAGTAGCTTACAGAGAAACAATACTTAAACAGTCAGAATTTGATTATACACATAAAAAACAAAGTGGTGGTGCTGGTCAATTTGCTAGAGTGAAACTTTCGATTGAACCTTTAGAACCCGGCAAAGGAAGAGAGGTAGAAAGTAAAATTAAAGGTGGAGCTATTCCAAAAGAATTTATACCAGGTGTTGAAAAAGGTATTGAAAGTGTTTCTGACAGTGGAATATTAGCCGGATTTCCAATTATTGATTACAAAGTAACAATACTAGATGGATTACACCACGATGTTGATTCAAGTGTTTTAGCTTTTGAATTGGCTTCAAGACAGTGTTTTAAAGAAGCTTGCAATAGAGCAACCTTAAAATTACTTGAACCAATTATGAGAGTCGAAGTTGTAACACCTGAGGATTATATGGGTGATGTTATAGGTGATCTTAACAGTAGACGAGGACAGATAAACACTCAAGAGCAGAGAGGTAACGCTACAGTAATCACGGCAATGGTTCCATTAGCAAATATGTTTGGCTATATAAATGCTTTAAGATCTATGTCACAAGGACGAGCGCAATACTCAATGTTCTTCGATCACTACGATAAAGTTCCACAAAATGTTCAAGATGAAGTTACAAAAAAGACAGGTTCAAATGGATAAACAAAATATTAGAATAAAATTAAGAGCCTACGATAATAAAGTATTAGATCAATCAACTGAAGAAATAGTTAACACAGTTAAAAGAACTGGTGCAAATATTAAAGGACCTATTCCGTTACCAACAAAAATTGAAAGATACACAGTATTAAGATCACCTCATATCGACAAAAAAAGTCGAGAACAATTCGAAACAAGAACTCATAAAAGATTAATAGATATTATAGAGCCAACACCTCAAACAGTCGAAGCTTTGATGAAATTGGACTTAGCTTCAGGTGTAGATGTGGAGATTAAAATATGATTCAGGAAATTGGGCTTATCGGAAAGAAAATTGGTATGACAAGAGAGTTTTATAAGTCTGGCCAATCGGTGCCTGTCACAGCTGTCAAAATCGACAAAGGAAGAATAATTCAATTAATTTCAAAAGATCAGAGAGGATATAACGCTGTTCAAGTTGGTTTTGGAAAAATTAAAAATTCAAAACTTTCAAAACAAATGAAAGGTTTCTTTTCTAAAAAAAACACCGAGCCTAAAAAAATTTTAAAAGAATTTAGGGTGTCTAAGTTGGATAATTACAAAGAAGGTAATGAACTTGGTCTTGAGATCTTTAAAGATGCAAAATTTGTTGATGTTCGTTCAAAAACAATTGGTAAAGGATTTGCTGGAGCAATGAAAAGACATAATTTTGGAGGTCTAAGAGCATCACATGGTGTTTCAATTTCTCATAGAGCACATGGATCAACTGGCCAAAACCAAGATCCAGGTAAAGTTTTCAAAGGAAAGAAAATGGCAGGTCATATGGGTAGCAAAATGCGCACTAAACAAAATATTGAAATAATAAAAACAGATTTAGAAAATGATATTATGTATTTAAAAGGATCAATTCCTGGCTCAAAAAATACTGAAGTTCTAGTTAAACAATCAGTTAAGAATATAAGAAAACTCACAATGTCGGAAAAAATTGAAAAAATGGAAAAATTGAAAAAAATTCCAGAAAAGAAAAAAAAATAAATGAAAATTGAAAAAATAAATATTGAAGGAAAAAAAAGCTCAGTTGAAGTTAAAGATTCAATCTTTTCTTCAAAAATTAATGAGAAATTAATTAGTTCTGTTATTTATAAGACTAATGCTAATTACAAAGGAAGAAGCTCCAAAACAAAGCAAAAGAATGAAATTATCGGATCTACTTCAAAAATCTATGCACAAAAAGGAACAGGTAATGCAAGACACGCAAGTAGAAAAGCTCCAATTTTTGTTGGTGGTGGTATAGCACATGGTCCAAAAGGGAAAAATAGCTACAAAACTAGAAAATTAAACAAAAATGAAAAAAGACAAAGCATTAGCTCTATTTTGTCAAAAAAATTGAAACTTAAAGATGTAATTGTTTTTGATGACTTTTCTAAAGAAATAAAAAAAACAAAAGAAATGAATAAAATTTTGAAAAAATTTGATGCTAAA
>CACFJR010000024.1 GCA_902566755.1 uncultured Pelagibacteraceae bacterium | reverse complement strand
GAAGTTTGGCTGGGTCTGGAACTTTAGGTTTATTAATACCGCCATCTATAATTTTAATAATTTATGGCGTTACAGTTCAAGAATCTATTGCTAAGCTTTTTATTGCTGGAATTTTTCCTGGAATAATGATTGCTGTTATTTTCATGACTTACGTTGTTATTTGGTCATTGATGAACAAAAATAAAATGCCTATTCTGACGGAAGAAATACCTTTTGTTGAAAAAATAAAGAAATCAGGCAAACTAATTCCAGTAATATTGTTAATTGTATCTGTAATAGGATCTATTTATTCGGGTGTGGCCACCGCAACAGAAGCAGCTTCATTAGGGGTGGTTGGAGCACTAATATTATCTTTTTTTCAAAAAAGTTTAACAGTGGATTCATTTAAGAAGTCCTTATTAGGAGCAACTAAAACCTCTTGTATGATTGGATTTATTCTGGCTGGATCAACTTTTCTTTCACTAGCAATGGGCTTTACCGGATTACCAAGAAATTTAGCAATTTGGATAGATACAATGCAGCTCTCACCTTACATACTAATTATTGTTTTGATGATTTTTTATATAATTCTTGGAATGTTTTTAGACGGAATATCTGCAGTTGTTTTAACAATGGCAATAATTGAGCCTATGATTAGACAAGCTGGTTTTGATATGATTTGGTTTGGTATATTCTTAGTTGTTGTTGTTGAGATGGCGCAAATAACTCCACCTGTTGGATTTAATTTATTTGTCTTACAAGGGATGGCAGAAAAAGATATGGGGTATATAGCAAGAAGTGCTTTTCCACTTTTCCTTTTGATGGTTTTGGCGACAGTTATAATTATTATATTTCCTGAAATAGCTTTGTGGCTACCTGAAAAAATGATTCAAAATATTAATTAATATTTAGACTCTTTTTTTCCCTCAATCACTAATTTGAGCTCTTTATATTCTTTGCAATTGCAATCTTTCAGAACAGCAAGTCTTTCTTTAGCTTTGTCCAGTCTGTTAGTGACCACGAATAATTCTCCCATGTATTCGTTAATACCTACATGTTTAGGATCCAATTCAAGCCCCATCGAATAATATATTTCTGCGTTTTCGTAATCACCAACTTTTCTGTGAGTGAAACCTAAATAATTTAATGTGTCGGGGTCTGCTGGAAATTTTTTATTATGCTTTAATAAATATCCAATAGCTTTTTTGTAATGCTTTTGCGCCTTGTCTGTCTTATTTTTCTTTTCAAATTTTTTTGCTTTTTTGATCATTTTTACGGCAATTTCGTATTGAGTTACCGGTTTTCCCTCTCCGCCTCCGCCAGATCCACCACTACCTCCTGCTGGAAAAGCTGGACTAGTAAATAAAACAAATAGTAAAACAGTTAAAAATTTTTTAATCATTATTTAAACTTTTTTAATTCATCTAATGGCATTAAATCTAAATTATTTTTTTTTAAATTTTCTTTAACTTTTAATGCCGTATCTAAAGATGAAAGATTATCACCATGTATACAAACTGAGTCAATTTCACAAGGAATTTGTTTACCAGAGAGACAATTTAACGCTTGGTTTTTTACCATCTTTAAAACATGTTCTTGTGCTTTAATTGGATCTGTTATTAGTGCGGTATTTTTCTTTCTTGAAACTAAGTTCCCGTCGTCCTCGTAATTTCTATCTGCAAAAATTTCACAAGCCACCTTCATCCCCAATTTTTTTGCAGAATCCTCCATTTTGGAACCAGTTGGCACTAAATAAATTAAATCTTTATTAATTTTGTAAATCGTTTTTGCAATAATAGTTGCTAACTCAATATCCTCACATGCCATATTATTTAATGCACCATGAGGTTTGATATGAGATACACTGACTTCGTTTTGTTGAGCAATGGCTTGAAGTATATTGTATTGATCTTGAATAAGTTTCTCTATTTCAGCTGAGGAAAGATTTATTCTTTTTCTTCCAAAATTTTCAGGGTCATTAAATGATGGGTGCGCTCCAATACTTACACCATTTTTTTTTGATATTTTTATAGTTTCTCTCATAGTATCTTCATCTCCCGCATGATAACCGCAAGCAATATTTGCAGAATTGACTATACCTAATAGTTCAGGATCATATTTATTAGAATGGTGTTTGGATTTTTCACCTAAATCACAATTAATATTAATTTCCATAATTTATGAGTTAAAGTATAACATGGCATGATCAAAAATATATACAATCTTGGCGACGCAGCTTTATATTGTGATTTTGGCGATACTGTAAACAAAGAAACTAATCTGAAAGTAATAAATTATTTTAATGATATAAGAGAAAAAAATATTACTGGCATAAAAAACATTGCACCCTCGTATAATAAATTAATAATTTATTTTGATTTAGAACTTACCAATTATAAAAAAATAAAAGATACTGTAGAAAATCTTAATATTTCAAATTTTGAAGCAGCTAAAACAAAAATAGTAAAGATACCGGTGTGTTTTGACGATGAGTTTGCGCTTGACTTAGAAAGGGTTGAAAAAAAAGTGGGATTAGGAAAAAAAGAGATAGTCAATCAATTAATATCTCAAAAATATTTTTGTTATATGACAGGATTTATTGCTGGCATGCCTTTTCTTGGTGATATTAAAGAAAAAATCAGATTAGATAGGCTTGAAACTCCAAGAGTAAAAGTTCCAAAGGGCTCAGTAGGTATTACGGAACAATTCTGTAATATCTATACTTTTGAAAGTCCAGGTGGGTGGAATATTATTGGTAATTCACCTAAAAAAGTTTTTACTAAAGATCCAACTAAATTAACATTAATCGATCCGGGTGATGAAGTAGAGTTCTTCGAAATTTCAAAAAAGGAATATTCAAAATTTAATGAGCAAAAATAGTTTTAAAGTATTAAGACCTGGTATAAATACCACTTTTCAAGATTTAGGAAGAGATAACTTATATCATGTAGGCCTTCCATTTAGTGGAGCAATAGACAAAAGGAATTTTCTAATTGCTAACTCATTAATTACTAATAAAGAGGATGATGCAGTATTAGAGTTTGCATACCAAGGACCCTTACTCGAATTTTCTGGAAGTCAAACCTCTATTGTAATCACAGGCAATGTTAATTTTAAGATAATTAAAAAAGACACCTCTGAAATAAAAGGTGAATGTTATAGAACTTACAATCTAAATGATAAAGACTGTCTTGATATTATATCAACTGAAAAGTCAGTCTATGGTTACCTTTCAGTAAAAGGTGGTTTTCAGATTAATAAATTTTGTAATAGTTATTCGACAACTGTTAGAGCTGAAGTAGGTCCTAATGAGGGAAAAAAAATAGAAGTTGGACAAACAATAATTTTAAATGCTTCTGAAAGCTCAATTGAAAAAAGTTTAGAATACTTAAACTCAAAAATAGAATTTATAAGAGTGATAAAAGGTACAAACTTTGATTACTTCTCAGAAGACTCAATCAAAGATTTCACAAGTAAAGATTTTATCGTTTCAAAACTTACCGATAGGATGGGAATGAGATTAAGTGGACCTAAAATTAAGAATTTAAAGAAAACAAACATCAAGTCTGAAGGATTAGGAAAAGGAGTAATACAAGTTCCAGCTGATGGAGATCCTATAGTAATGCTTTCAGATCATGGAACAATAGGTGGTTATCCAAAAATTGCTGTTGTAATAAGTGCAGATTATGACAAGTTAGCACAATGCCCACCTGGAGAAAAAATCAAATTTAAAATTGTAAATCTTACAGAGGCAGAAAATTTATACAAAATTTATACTATGGAAACTAAGAATATAATTAATAAAATAAGATGAATTTTATAACAAGATTACCAGGTCCACTTTTAGTTTTTTTTGGTGCCACTAGTTTAAGTTTTGGAGGAATGATTGTAAAATCTTTCGAGGGCGCCACATTATGGCAGATACTTTTTTGGAGATCTCTTTTTTTTATTTTAGTTGTATCAATTTTTTTACTCATTACTTATAAAAAAAATGTTTTTCATGCATTTAAGAAATCAGGCTTCCCCGGTCTTATCGGTGGTATAGTTTTATCTTCAGGGTTTTGTGGCTATGTTTTTGCAATGTATAATACAACAGTAGCCAATGCTAATTTTATTATTCAAACTCAAACAATTTTTTTGGCAATCTTTGGATATTTATTTTTAAAAGAAAAAATTTCAAAATTAACTTTAATATCAATTATACTAGCCATCTCTGGTATTATTTTAATGGTTGGGGGATCTTTGTCTCCAGGACAAATGTCTGGAAATATTGCAGCATTTATTATGCCAGTGTCATTTGCAATCTTAATTATTATTATTAGAAAATATCCAGATGTAGACATGATACCGTTACAATTAATTGCTGGAATAGTTGCAATGTCTGTTGGTTATTTTGTTGCAGGTAAAATTAATATTTCTTCATATGATATATTTTTAGGTTTTCTGGCAGGTTTTTTTCAATTAGGTTTTGGTTTTATTTTTATAACAATTGGAGCAAGATCTACACCCTCGGCAATTGTTGGAATTATAATGCTCACCGAAGCTATTCTTGGACCTCTTTGGGCATGGTTATTTGTGAGTGAAAATCCACCATTTGTTGTCTTAATTGGGGGGTCAATTGTATTATTCGCAGTATTACTACAGTTTTACAATGTTATTAAACTGGAAAAAAAAACTATTTCTTGATGACGATTGTCAAAAATATGCTAATATAATTTTATACGGGAGAGACTACATTGAGTAGCGCCGAAGGAGCAACCACCCCGGAAACTCTCAGGCAAAAGGACCGTACATATTAACTCTGGAAAGAGACAAATTCTCGCCGAAGGAGCTAAAATCTCTCAGGCACCACGACAGAGGGGGTTAGAGAGTTAATATGAATATAAAAAAAACTGCACTATATGAACTACATAAAAAGCACAACGCTAAGTTTGTTGAGTTTGCTGGCTATAGTATGCCGATACAATACTCTGAGGGAATTGTAAAAGAGCATAATATTACAAGAAATAAGTCTGGAATATTCGATGTTTCCCATATGGGGCAGTTATTCATTAAATACAGTAACGACATAACAGACAAACTCCAAGAAATTTTACCAACTGATCTTAAAAATTTAAAAATTAATCAAAGCAAGTATTCGTTTTTAATGAAAGAGAATGGGGGAATATATGATGATCTTATCATCACTAGAATGAAAGATCAGTACATGATTATTTTAAATGCTGCTTGTAAACAAAACGATCTTCAGATTATTAAAAATAAATTGAATGATCAAAATTTGGACATGAATAATAATTTGTCTCTTGTAGCGATACAAGGTCCAGAGTCTAAAACAATTCTTGAAAATGTATTTTCAAATGTATCAAAATTAAAATTTATGAACGGAGAAAACTTTTCTTTTAAAAATAATGAAATCTTTATAACAAGATCTGGATATACAGGTGAAGATGGCTTTGAAATATCATTACCTAATAAAGTTGCAATTTCTTTTGTAGAAGAATTAATTTCTAAAGGGTCAACTTTAATTGGTTTGGGCGCAAGAGATACTTTAAGATTAGAGGCGGGCTTGTGCTTGTACGGTCATGACATAAACGAAAATACCAGTCCAGTTGAAGCAAATTTAAAGTGGGCAATTTCAAAAAATAGAATAAATGATAATTTTATAGGATCACATCAAATAAAAAAACAAATCAAAGAAGGTGTGTCAAAATTAAGAGTTGGTATCAAACCAGAGACTAGAGTTATAGCAAGAGAGTCAACGAAAATTTTTGATGAAAAAGACAATGAGATTGGAAAAGTCACTAGCGGAACATTTGGACCAAGCGTTAATGCTTCAATCGCAATGGGCTATATTTCAAATTCTCATTCTAAAAAAGATACAAAAGTTTACTTAGAAGTAAGAGGAAAAAAAGTGCCCGCTAATGTTTGCGATTTGCCATTTTATAAAAAAAGTTATGTGAAAGGAGAAGCCAATGTCTAATACAAAATTTTCAAAAGAACATGAATGGATTACACTAGATGGAGAAGTTGGAACTATTGGAATTACAAAACATGCAACTGAAATGTTAGGTGACATAGTTTTTGCTGAATTACCGGAGAAAGGATCTAATGTTGAAAAAGATGGAACTGCAGGAGTGGTAGAGTCTACAAAAGCTGCAAGTGATGTCTATACGCCAGTAAGTGGTGAGGTTGTAGAAATTAATCAATCAATTGTTGATGATCCGTCAAAAATCAATGCTGATCCAGAGGGTGGAGCGTGGTTTTTTAAATTAAAGTTAAAAGATAAATCAGAACTCGATACTCTTATGAACAAAGAAG
>CACFJR010000023.1 GCA_902566755.1 uncultured Pelagibacteraceae bacterium | reverse complement strand
GCTTCTAAAATAATTAATTAAGCCGGTTTTGAATACAACGAAACCAACTATAATTAGAGGTAGAGATCCAAAAATTAATAATTTAAGTAATTTTTGATCTTTGAATAATTTTAAAAAATCATCTCTAAAATAAAATAGTATTGCTAATAGCGATCCTAGATGAAGAGAAACATCAGTTAAAAGAGACTTTATCTCAAAATTTTGTACTTCAGACATTAAGTATAAGTGAGCAGATGAACTGACAGGGATAAATTCAGATATCCCTTGTATTGCTGATAAAATTATAATTTCGAAGAATTCCGCCATTATTAATTATTTAACTAAACTAAATAGGGGTAAATTAAAGCAATAACATGAATGCATATTAGGTATGCAAAACATGAAAAAACTAGCAAAAACAGTGAATTTTTTAAAATATAGGTAATAATAACTGTCCTATTTTTCGTTTAATTCAACAGTCTAATAATATATAAGCCACCACACTATGTCTGAAAAAATGCTCAAATTTGTAGAAATAGGTCAACAGAACCCACCTAAAAGGAAAACCGATTCCAGAAAAGAGGATTTTAATGAGATATATAAAGAGTTCATTCATGAAGGTGCGAAAGAACAATCAAGCAGATGCTCTCAATGTGGTGTTCCTTTTTGCCAAGTTCACTGTCCTTTAAGTAACAATATTCCAGATTGGTTAAAACTTACAGCGGAGGGAAGATTAGAAGAGGCTTATAATTTATCTCAAAGTACAAATAACATGCCAGAAGTCTGCGGAAGAATTTGTCCTCAAGATAGATTGTGTGAAGGGAATTGTGTTATCGAACAGTCTGGTCATGGCACGGTAACGATAGGATCTGTTGAGAAATTTATAACCGACAATGCTTGGGACAAGGGTTGGGTAAAGCCAATCAAAGTTGAGAGAGAATTAACTCAAAGTATAGGAATCATTGGATCTGGACCCGCAGGTATGGCTTGTGCCGAGCAGCTCAGAAAAAAGGGTTACCAAATAACTATTTACGATAGATATGATAGAGCTGGTGGATTATTAATCTACGGAATACCAAATTTTAAATTGGAAAAACATGTTGTCGAAAGAAGAACAAAACTTTTACAAGATGGTGGTATTAAGTTTATTTTAAATTTTGAAGTTGGAAAAGATGCATCATTAAACGAATTGAGAGAGAAGCACGATGCAGTTTTAATTTCTACTGGGGTTTATAAACCAAGAGAAATTGAAATTGAAGGAAGCGATTTGAACAACATTTATCCTGCTATGGAATTTTTGACCGCATCAAATAAAAAGGGTCTTGGAGATAAGGTTGAAAACTTTGATAATGGATCTCTAAATGCAAAAGATAAAGATGTTATTGTAATTGGTGGTGGTGATACAGCAATGGACTGTGTAAGAACCGCAGTGAGACAAAAAGCTAAATCAGTAAAATGTTTGTATAGAAGAGATAAAGAAAACATGCCAGGTTCATCAAGAGAAGTTGCAAACGCTGAGGAAGAGGGCGTTGAATTTGTTTGGTTATCTAGTCCAAAAAAGTTTTTAGGTAAAAACAAAATAGAAAAAGTTTCTGTAGATAAAATTAAACTTGGAGATCCTGATGAAAGTGGAAGAAGAAAACCTATTATTCAAGAAAACTCTGATTTCGAATTGAGAGCTGACATGGTTATTAAATCATTAGGCTTCGACCCAGAAGATTTACCAGTTTTATTTGGTGAAAACAAATTACAAGTTTCAAGATGGGGTACAATAAAAATTGATTTTGATACTATGGAGACAAGTGTAAAAGGTGTATTTGCTGCTGGTGATATAGTTCGTGGAGCCTCATTGGTTGTTTGGGCTATAAAAGATGGAAGAGATGTTGCAGAAAGTATTCATAAATATTTGAAAGATTTAAAGGACTCAAAGAGAAAGGTAGCCTAACCGTGAGTAAGAAAAAGATAAATCTAAAGTTAGAAAAATTAAGAAGAAAAGAAAACTTAGAATTATTAAAATCAAATCATGTTTACAGCGAAAATATGGAACATGATGCTTGTGGAGTTGGTTTAGTATCATCTACAGATGGAAAAAAATCAAGACAAGTTGTTGAATACGGAATTGAAGCATTAAAAGCTGTTTGGCATCGAGGAGCAATCGATGCTGATGGAAAAACAGGTGATGGCGCTGGTATCCATATAGAAATTCCTTCAGATTTTTTTATCGAAAAAATTGAAGCCACAGGTCATAAACATGATAACTCAGAAGTTTGTGTGGGAATGTTATTTCTTCCTAGAAATAATTATGGCGCCCAAGAGGCTTGCAGAACTATTGTTGAAAGTGAGTTAACAAAAAGTAATTTTAACATCTATGGATGGAGACAGGTACCTGTTAATCCTTCTGTTCTAGGAGAAAAGGCAGATTTAAATAGACCAGAAATTACACAAGTCTTGTTTAAATATAATGATAAAAATGAAAAGGGTAAGTCACTAGAGATAAAACTTTATGAAGCTAGAAGAAAGATTGAAAAAAAAATACTTCAAGAAAACCTTAATGAATTTTACATATGTTCATTTAGCTCTAAATCAATCATTTACAAAGGAATGTTCCTTGCTGAGTCCTTGTCTGATTTTTATTTAGATCTTAAAGATCCTAGATTTGTATCAAGATATGCAATTTTTCATCAGAGATTTTCGACCAATACCGCACCAAGCTGGGATCTGGCACAACCATTCAGAGCTCTAGCACATAATGGAGAAATAAATACCCTTAAAGGTAACGTAAATTGGATGAAGGTCCATGAGGAAGAAATGTTCAGCCCAGTTTTTGATGATATGGAGAACTTAAAACCAGTGATCCCAAGCGGAAATTCAGATTCAGCATCATTAGATAATGTTTTTGAATTACTTAATATTTCTGGTCAACCTGCGCCCTTAGCAAAATTAATGTTAATACCTGACGCTTGGTCTAAGAAAAGTAAAGTGCTACCAGCTGAACATCAAAAATTATTTAACTTTCTTAATAGCACAATGGAACCATGGGATGGTCCTGCAGCTATTGCTGCCACGGATAATGAATGGGTGATAGTTGCCACAGACAGAAATGGTCTTAGACCTATGAGATACACAATCACAAAAGATAATTTACTTTTTGCTGGATCAGAAACTGGAATGATTGAACTTAATGAAAAAAAAATAGTTTCAAAAGGAAGATTAGGTCCTGGTGAAATTTTAGGTGTAAGAATAGAAAAAGGGAAGATATTTAAAAATAGAGAGATAAAAAACTACTTAGCAAAAGAGTACAAACATTTTAATAACCAGATTATCGATTTAGACAAAAAGTTCCCGATCAAAAATGAGATAAATTTATTTAAAGGTGATCAATTAAGAAAACTTCAACATTGCTTTGGATACAGTCTAGAGGACCTTGAATTGATACTTCACCCAATGGCAGAGGATGCAAAAGAGGCGACTGGATCAATGGGTGACGACACACCTCTAGCAGTTTTGTCTAACAAATATAGACCCTTGTATCATTTTTTTAGACAGAATTTTAGCCAGGTAACAAACCCGCCAATCGACTCATTAAGAGAAAATAAGGTTATGAGTTTAAAAACAAGGTTTGGAAATCTTGGTAATATTTTAGATTTTAATAACCTTACTGAAGAAAATATTTATGTACTAAATAGTCCAATTCTATCAAACAAACAGTTTGAAAAATTTGTTTCTTTTTTTGACAAAAATAATCAAGTTTTAGATTGTACTTTTACCAATGAAGAAAATATAGAAACTTCACTCGAAAGATTAAAAAAAGAGGCTGAAGTTTTAGTAAGACAAGGGGTAACGCAACTAATTTTAAGCGATAAAGAAGTTTCTAAGGACAAGTACCCAATTCCTATGCTTCTATGTATTGGTGCTGTTCATACGCATCTTATTAAATTAAAGTTAAGAGGCTATGTTTCAATTAATGCTCAAACGGGTGAAGCGCTAGATACTCACTCTTTTGCAACTCTTGTAGGGGTTGGAGCTACTACAGTTAATCCTTATTTAGCATTAGACAGTCTTTACCAGAGATTTGAAAAAAAATTATTTGGAAAGTTTATTTACGATGATTGTGTAGAAAGATATGTAAAATCTGTAAACTTAGGCCTTTTAAAAATAATGTCAAAAATGGGTATTTCTGTAATTAGTTCTTACAGAGGAGGATGTAATTTTGAAACTGTAGGATTAAGCAGAACAATTGTTAATGATTTTTTTCCTGGTGTTACCTCTAAAATTTCAGGTATCGGACTTACGGGAATTGAAAAAAAAATAAGAGATATTCATGAGGAGGCTTTTAGATCTGACACAAACGTATTGCCAATAGGAGGAATTTATCGATATAGAAAAAATGGTGAGACACACCAATACCAAGGTAAACTGATACATTTGCTTCAATCGGCAGTTACAAACAAATCTTATGAATTATATAAAAAATACTCTAAAGGAATATATGATTTACCCCCTATTAATTTAAGGGACTTAATTGATTTCAAGAAAAAAAATACAATCAGCATCGATGAAGTGGAACCAGTTGAGAATATTTTAAAACGTTTTGGAAGTGGAAGTATGTCTCATGGAGCACTATCAAAAGAAGCTCACGAAACACTAGCTATTGGAATGAATAGAATTAAAGGAGCATCTTGTAGTGGAGAAGGTGGTGAAGATGAAAAAAGATTTCAAATTCAATCTAATGGAGATAGTGCCAATTCAAGAGTGAAACAAATAGCATCTGCGAGATTTGGAGTTACAATTAATTATTTAAATAACTGTAACGAGATAGAAATTAAAATTGCACAAGGCGCTAAACCAGGAGAAGGTGGACAGTTACCCGGATTTAAGGTCACAAAAGAAATTGCCAGATTAAGACATTCTACTCCTGGGGTGACTTTAATATCGCCCCCTCCTCATCATGACATTTACTCAATTGAGGATTTAGCCCAGTTAATTTATGATTTAAAACAGATAAATCCTAAAGCACGTGTTGGTGTAAAACTTGTTGCATCTTCTGGTGTTGGTACTATTGCAGCAGGAGTTGCAAAGGCAAAAGCTGATATAATTTTAATTTCTGGGCATAATGGTGGAACAGGAGCCACTCCTCAAACTAGCGTTAAATACGTTGGTATACCTTGGGAAATGGGATTGACCGAGGCAAATCAAGTTTTAACTCTAAATAATTTAAGACATACAGTTACATTGAGGACAGATGGTGGAATTAAAACTGGTAGGGATGTTGTAATTGCAGCCATGATGGGAGCGGAAGAATTTGGTGTAGCAACAACTGCTTTAGTCGCTATGGGATGTATTATGGTAAGGCAATGTCATTCGAATACGTGTCCAGTGGGTGTTTGCACGCAAGATGAAAAATTGAGAGAAAAGTTTAACGGAACTCCTGATAAGGTGGTTAACCTGTTCACTTTTATAGCTCAAGAGGTGAGAGAAATTCTGTCTGAAATTGGATTTAAATCTTTAAACGAAATAATTGGAAGAACAGATCTCTTAAGGCAAGTGAGCAAAGGATCTCCTAATTTGGATGATTTAGATCTGAACCCTCTTTTTGTACGAGCTGATCCTGGCAAAAACAAAAGATACTGTGAAAAACAAATAATAAATTTTGTACCAGACACTTTAGACCAAAAAATTTGGCCTGAGATAAATAAAAAAATTGATAACAATGAAAAAATTGAAAAATCCTATCAAATTGAGAATACTCATAGAGCCGTAGGCACACGTATTTCTTATGAATTATATAAGAAATATAATAATTCAAAATTAAACGATGACCACCTCACCCTAAATTTTGAAGGATCTGCGGGACAATCTTTTGGTGCGTTCGGTATTAAAGGACTAAAATTAGTTTTAAGTGGAGATGCAAATGATTATGTTGGGAAGGGATTATCTGGAGGAAAGATAGTCATTAAACTTAGCAAAGAAAGTAATTTGATTTCAAAAGACAACACAATTATTGGTAACACAGTTTTATACGGAGCAACTTCAGGAAAATTATTTGCAGCTGGACAAGCAGGTGAAAGATTTGCTGTTAGAAATTCTGGGGCTACGGCTGTAGTTGAAGGATGTGACTCAAATGGTTGTGAATATATGACTGGAGGAAATATTGTAATTTTAGGAAATACTGGAGATAATTTTGCTGCCGGTATGACAGGTGGTATGGCTTTTATTTATGATAAAGAAAAAGAATTCGAAAAAAGAGTAAATCCTGAAAGTGTAATTTGGCAAGGTGTTGAAACAAAATTTTGGCAGGAATTTCTAAAAAAATTAATTGAAGAACATTCAAATGAGACAAGTTCAAACGTTTCCAAAAAAATTTTAGAAAACTTTGATATAGAGATTAATAATTTTATTCAAGTCTGTCCAAAAGAAATGATCGACAAACTTGAAAACCCTATTACAAATACAATCTCTAATTTCGCAAGTTAATAAAAAATGAAATTATTTTGTTTTGGTTTTGGACAAGTAGCCCGATCTTTTGTGGACCATCTATTAGATTGCAATGTTGATTTAAAATTAACAACTACATCAAGAAAAAAAACTTCCGCGCTTACTTTTAAAAATTTAAAATATTTTAACTATGAATTTAATGAAAATAATTTTGATAAAGATTTGACCAACCCATTACAAGAGTCAGATCATATTTTGATATCCGTTCCTCCGATAAATGGGAAGGATATGTTTATAGAAAGACTAGTAAAAAATAATTTAAATTTACAAAACGTAAAATGGGTAACTTATTTATCCTCAACAAGTGTTTATGGTAATCACGATGGAGCTTGGGTAAATGAAGACAGCACAACAAATCCACAAACGCTTGCAGGAAAAAACAGATTAAATGTTGAGAAAGATTGGTTGTATATCGGAACAAAAAATTCATTGCCAGTTCAAATTTTTAGACTTTCTGGGATTTATTCTGATAGATACAATGCAATTACCAGACTTAGAAATGACCAAAAATTTGTTGTTGAAAAAAAAAATCACTTTTTTTCAAGGATACACGTTAAAGATATAGCTCAAACATTATATCTGTCACTGAATAAATCTTTAAATAATGATATTTACAATTTGTCAGATGATAAGCCAGCATCAAATATTGAGGTCGTTAAATATGCATGTAATTTGATTAATTTTGAATTACCAAAAATTATTAGTTTTGATGAATTAGAGGAAGGTATGCTGAAAGATTTCTATAAAGACTCTAAAAAAGTTTCAAATAAAAAGATTAAAGATATATTCAAATTAAAATTAATTTACCCAACCTACGAAGAAGGTTTGAAGGTTAATGTATAATTTCGTCTATTAAATTTGCGAGTTTATTTAAATCTCCTTTACGAGACAAGCTATGATCGCCTCCCTTTACAGTCTGTATTTTCTTTTTCGCTTTCGGAAAAATACTAAAGATTTTTTTTGATAGTTTTAAAGGAACAACATCATCTTTTTTTCCATGTATTAAAAAAACAGGAATCTTTGAGTTTATTTTCTTATTAAGTACTTTGTTTTTTCTCCCATCTTTTAGCAAAGCTAATTTGATTTTATACTCATAACCATCACTTTTCAGCATGTAGAACTTTTTTTCTAAAAACCATTTTTTTTCACTTTTTTTTAGTTTTTGCCAAATTAATCTATCCAAAAATTCAGGAGCAGAACCTATTCCGATAAATCCAATGATTTGTTTCTTAAAATCTTGAAATTGCAAAAGCCCCAGCCATGCGCCTAAACTTGATCCAACTATTAAAAATTTTTCTTTTTTAATTATTTTGCGAATTACAAATTTAACGTTGTTCCTCCATTGAGAGATAGTTCCATTTTCGAATTTTCCATATGACTTGCCATGACCAGCATATTCAAGAGACAGAAAGTTAACTTTGTTTTTTTTACAGTATCTATTTAAAAAAAGAGGTTTTTTTCCTTCCATATCAGATTTTAAACCGTGCAAAAACACAACAGTAAGTTTAGAATTTAATTTACTATTCAAAATTCGTAATTTTTTATCCTTTTTAAAATAGATATAATTGAATTTAGTCATTTTGAAATTTTAAATATGATATTATAAGTTAGACAAATGTCATCTAAATTAAAAGTTTTACAAGTAATACCAAGACTTGGTTATGGTGGAGCCGAAATAGGTTGTTACGATCTTGCTCATTATTTAAAAGAACAAAAATCAAGCTCCTTTATTGCTACTAGCGGAGGAGAATTATTGAAATATATAGACAAAAAAAAAGTAAAATTATTTAGACTTCCGGTTCACAGCAAAAATCCTTTACTGATTTTAATAAATATATTTATACTTACTTTTATAGTTCTATTTTATAAAATTAATATAATTCATGTAAGAAGCAGAGCACCAGCATGGTCTTGTTACTATGTATCTAAAATAACTAGATGTAAATTAGT
>CACFJR010000022.1 GCA_902566755.1 uncultured Pelagibacteraceae bacterium | reverse complement strand
TTATTGTTCCATGCAGATACATCACAACCTAAAATTCCAAGTTGGATAACGGCACCTTTGACATAATATTTTTTCCCAATTTTTTTTTGTAAAACTTTTTTTGCAATCGCACCCGCAGCCACTCTAGCTGCAGTCTCTCTCGCTGATTGCCTGCCACCTCCCCTGAAGTCTCTTATGCCGTATTTTTTAAAATAAGTTAGATCAGCGTGCCCAGGACGAAATTTATTTTTAATAGTCTCATAATCTCTTGATTTCATATCCTTATTGTAAATAATCATTAATATTGGTGTACCAGTTGTCTCACCATTAAATACTCCTGATAAAATTTCAACTTTATCATCTTCTTTTCTTTGAGTAGTAAATTTTGATTGACCAGGTTTTCTCTTATTTAGTTCTTTTTGTATGTCTTTTTCAGATATTTTTATTCTCGGAGGACATCCATCAACTACACATCCAATAGCTGGCCCATGAGACTCACCCCAAGTAGTGAATCGAAATAACTTTCCAAATGTATTAAATGACATTATTCTATTATATAAATTATTTTGTTGAAATTATGAATGAAAAAAATTCACTTGGACTAGATATTTGTTTTAAAGATGAAGATAACCCAATAAATCTCTTCAAAGAATGGTTTACAAAGGCTGAAACCACCGAACCTAATGATCCAAATGCATTATCATTAGCAACAGCTGATAAAACCGGGAGACCTAAAGTGAGAATGGTTCTTTTAAAAGGCTTTAGTGATGATGGTTTTACTTTTTACACAAACTTCAATAGTTCTAAAGGCAAGGATCTTAAAGAAAATCCTAAGGCATCAATGTGTTTTCATTGGAAAAGTCTTTTAAGACAAATAAGGATTTACGGTAATGTTGTTCAAGTTTCTGACAAAGAGGCTGATGAATATTATAACTCAAGAGCATATGGGAGTAGAATAGGAGCGTGGGCTTCAAATCAAAGTGAAGTTTTAGAAAGCAGAAAGTCACTTGATGACTCAATTGAAAAATTTAAAAAAAAGTTTCGTGACGGGACAAAAGTTCCAAGACCACCTAATTGGTCTGGATGGAGATTGGTACCTGAAGAAATTGAGTTTTGGCGTGATGGAGAAAATAGAATTCATGAAAGATTGAAATACGTTAAGAATAATGGAAAAGGCTGGAAAAGGTTTTTATTAAATCCTTAAAAAGATCTTTCAATACTAAAAGATGTCAAATTTTTTAGAATATCTTTTTGCTCAGAACTTTCAAAGATATTTAAAGAGCTAGACGCTAAAGAAATAAAATGATCAGCTTTTTTGTAACATTGTTTAATAACATCATATTTTTTTATTAAATCTAATGTGTATTTTAAATCGTTTTCAGTCCTTTCTTTCTTGGAAAAAAATTCTTTAACCATATCTCTCTCACCACTTTTACATTGTTGGTTTAAAATTATTATAGGTAAAGTGATTTTACCCTCGTAAAAATCTTTTCCAATTGTTTTTCCAAATTTTTTCAGATCAGAATTGTAATCTAATGTATCATCAGCTATTTGAAAAGTTACTCCAAGATTTTTTCCATAAGAAGATAATGCTTCTTTTATCTTTTCATCTTTGTTACCCAGTATCGCTCCAACTTTACATGCAGCAGAAAATAATGCTGCAGTTTTAGATGTGATAATCTCTAAATATGTTTCTTCGACTGTATCTATTTCTGATTTATGTTGAAGTTGCAAAACTTCACCTTGTGCTATTTTCGCAGATGTCATTGATAATAACTTTAAGACCTCTAAATTTCCGTCTTCAACCATCATTTCAAAACATCTACTTAAAAGATAATCACCAACTAAAATTGACGCGTGGTTTCCCCAAATTGAGTTTATTGTTTTTTTCCCTCTTCTGATCTCTCCGTTATCGAGAACATCATCGTGCATCAATGTCGCGGCATGAATTAATTCTACACATGCAGCTAGATTTATATCTCGACCACCTTTTAAATACCCACAAAGTTTTGAACTACTTAAAGTCAACATGGCTCTTAATTTTTTTCCACCCGTGTCAAGATTGTAGTTAGTCATTTTTTCCACCAAAGACACATCACTTATAAGTCTGTTTTTTATCTTCTCTTCAACCAGAATAATCTTATCATCGACTGAATTTTTTAAATCGAGATACGCGTTATTAACTTTATTTTTTAATTGAATTACTGAACCCATTACAAAGAAACTATTATAATAGTAGATATTTTATACTTATCAATTGACGCACCTAAAACTTCAACTATAAGTAGACTTTATATTAATCTAAAAATTTTATAAGCATACTTCATGTTATCTTTTTTCAAAAAAAAAAAAATCGTTCCCCACATAAGATTAACTGGTGTTATTGGAAACGCTGGAAGATTTAAACAAGGAATTGATTTTGCTGGCCAAGAGGAATTGATAAAAAAAGCATTTTCAATAAAAAAATCTTTAGCCGTTGCAATATCGATAAACTCTCCAGGCGGTTCACCAGTCCAATCTCACTTAATATACGACTTCATTAGAGCTCAGGCCAAAAAAAATAAAAAAAAGGTAATTGTTTTCGCAGAAGATGTTGCTGCCTCAGGAGGTTACTTGATTGCATGTGCTGGAGATGAGATTTATGCTAATTCAAGTTCAATTGTTGGTTCAATTGGTGTTATTTATGCTTCTTTCGGTTTCAAGGATCTTATTCAAAAGGTAGGTGTAGAAAGAAGAGTTTATACTGCAGGAAAAAACAAAAGTACTTTAGATCCTTTTGTGGATGCGAAAGAAGAAGATGTAAATAGATTAAAAAATATTCAACTTGATTTGCACAAAGATTTTATAAACGTAGTGGAGACAAGCAGGGGTGCAAAACTTAAAAAAGATAAAGGAATAGAATTATTTTCTGGAGAGTTTTGGTCCGGGTCTAAATCAAAAGAACTTGGCTTAATTGACGGTATAGGGAATGCAAATCAAATTTTAAAAGATAAGTTTGGTGACGATGTCATAATTAAAAAATTTGAAAAAAGCAAAGGATGGTTGGCAAAAAGAATTTCATCAGAGAATCAAATCGATAAGATAGCAAATGTAATTGAAGAAAGATCTATCTGGCAAAGATATGGCCTCTAAAAAAAAAAATTCAAAAATACAAACCTTCCAAGATACAATTTTTAATCTGCAAAAATTTTGGGCAAAACATGGTTGTGTAATTTTACAACCATATGATATGGAAGTTGGGGCGGGTACATTTCATCCTGCGACTACTTTAAGGTCTCTTGGTCCTAAACCATGGAGATCAGCTTATGTACAACCTTCAAGAAGACCAACTGACGGAAGATATGGAGAAAATCCAAATAGACTTCAACATTATTATCAGTTCCAAGTAATTATAAAACCATCACCAAAAAATATTAAAAAACTATATCTAAGCAGTCTTAATGCCGTTGGAATAAAACATAATGACCATGATATTAGATTTGTTGAAGATGATTGGGAAAGTCCAACATTAGGTGCAGCGGGGTTAGGTTGGGAAGTTTGGTGTGATGGAATGGAAATTACTCAATTTACTTATTTTCAAAAAATGGCTGGGATGGATTGTAAACCTATTTCTGTAGAGCTTACTTATGGCTTAGAACGATTATGTATGTTTACTCAAAAGAAAAAAAATATATTTGACTTAGTATGGAACAACGAAGGTATTCTTTATAAAGATGTTTTTTTACAAGCTGAAAAAGAATTTTCATCTTACAATTTTGATTTTGCAAATGTTGAGAGCTTGTTTAAATTTTTTGATATGTTGGAACAAGAAACCAAATCTTTGTTAGAAAAAAAACTCTCACTTCCTGCCTATGATCAGTGTTTAAAAGCAAGTCATGTTTTTAATATTTTAGATGCCAGAGGAGCGATTAGCGTAGCTCAAAGAGCAGAGTTTATTGCTAGAATTAGAGATTTGACTAAAGGTGTGGGTCAAGTGTGGGTAGATAGCCAAAAATAAAATGTCTGAATTTTTTTTAGAATTATTTAGCGAAGAAATTCCTGCAACTTTACAGAAAACAGCTAGAGAAAATCTCCAAAAAAATTTTGTTGATTTTTTGAAAAAAGAGGAAATAAAATTTAAAGATAGTATTTCTGTTCTATCAACTCCAAATAGATTAATTGTTTACTGCGAAAATATTTTTCAAAAGATTATAAAAGTTGAGGCCGAAATAAGAGGTCCAAGTGTAAATGCGCCTGAACAAGCGCTAAATGGTTTTATAAAATCTAATAATATAACTAAAGAGGAAACCTTTATAAGAAAAATAGATAAAGGAGAGTTTTATTTTTTTAAAAAACCCGCTCAAACAGTAGAGACAAAATCTATTTTGCAAAAAAATTTACCAAAAATTCTTGATACAATTTCTTGGAAAAAATCAATGAGATGGGGTGATCATGATTTGTACTGGGGTAGACCATTAAAATCCATTCTTGCTTGTTTTGATAACAAAGTTTTAGAATTTAATTATCATCACTTAAATTCATCTAATTTTACTTACCTGGATAAAGACTTTGAGGAGAAAACAAGAAAATTTTTGAGTTTTAAAACTTACAAGGAATTTTTCAAGAGCAAAGGCATTATATTGGATCATAATAAAAGAGAGGAATTTATTGAGAATCAATTATTAAAAAAAACTAAATTAGACAGGTTGAAGTTAACCTCAAATAAAAAATTATTAAGCGAAGTAACAAATATTGTTGAAAAACCCAATATAATTAAATGTAAGTTTGACAAAAAATTTTTAAAGATTCCTAAAGAAATATTAGTCACAACTATGGAAGTTCACCAAAAGTATTTCCCAACCTTTGACAATAAAGAAAATTTAACGAATGTGTTCTTTGTAGTTGCAGACAATAACGACCCAAAAGGTTTAATTAGATTAGGAAATGAGCGAGTAGTCGAAGCTCGTTTAAATGATGCTCAATTTTTCTGGGATAAAAATAAAATAAAAAATTTAGTTAAAGGAATATCAGATCTTAAAAACGTAAATTATTTTGAAGGATTAGGCACTTACTTCGATAAAACTCAAAGATTAAGAAAGCTCGGATCATTAATATCTGATGAACTTTTAATAAGTAAAGAAAAAGTTGAAGTAGCATCTTCTATTTGCAAAGTAGATTTAGTCTCTGACTTAGTGGGAGAATTCCCTGAACTTCAAGGTGTAATGGGTGGTCATTTTGCCAAAGCCCAAGGTTTTGACAACGAAATTTGTTTGGCTATTAGTGAACATTACTTACCAATAGGTCCAGAGACAAAGACACCAAAAAAACCTTACTCAATCACTTTAGCTTTAAGTGATAAAATAGATACCTTAGTTGGTTTTTTTACAATTAATTTAAAACCATCTAGTTCAAGGGATCCGTTCGCATTAAGAAGGTCAGCAATTGGTCTTATAAGACTAATAATAGAAAATAAATTAGAGATTAAATTAAAAGATTTAATAAATTATTCTTGTATTTTGTTTGCTGAACAAGATTTAGATTTTGATATTAAGACTGTCCAACAAGATCTGTTTAATTTTTTTTCTGAAAGACTTAAATTTTATATGAAAGAAAAAAAAGTAAGATCAGATATTATAGAATGCTCAATAAATAGTTATAGCGCAGATCAAATTTATAAAATTTATAACAAGGCTTTTATTTTAAATAAATTAATCGATAAAAATATTGGTCAAGATATAATTTTTTCTTACAAAAGAGCATCAAATATTTTATCAAACGAAATATCAAAAAATAAGATTGAATTAGAAAATTCGACTGACCCAGGTTTATTCAAAAATGATTTTGAGAAGAAATTATACCAAAAGATACAAGAAATAAGGAAATATTTTACAAGCCTAGGTAGTCGTGAAGACTGTAAAAAAACTTTAGAGGTTTTAGCCGATGCAAAAACTGATGTTTCTAACTTCTTTGACAATGTAATAGTTAATGATGAAGATGAAGCAGTCAAAAAAAATCGTTTGGAACTTATGCAATTGTTATGTAAAACTTTCAATAATTATTTAAATTTTTCTGATATTGAAAGTGCATAATGAACAACTTAGTCTTTAATTTTAAATCTAAAAAAATAAAAAACATTAAGAATGTAAAGTTCATTTTAGGTGGCAAAGGAGCAAATCTTGCTCAAATGGGTAAACTTGGTTTGCCAGTACCGCCTGGATTTACAATATCTACAGAAGTCTGTGAAATATTCTATAAAAATAACAAAAAACTTAATTCGAAACTAGTTAAATCTATTAAGCAAGAATTAAAACAAATTGAAAAAGAATGTGGAAAAAAATTTGGTGATTTAGATAACCCCTTACTAGTATCAGTAAGGTCAGGCGCAAGAGTTTCAATGCCCGGAATGATGGATACAATTTTAAATTTAGGTTTAAATGATCAAACTGTTAAAGCTCTTGCAAAAAAAACATCTAATATGAGGTTTGCAAAAGATAGCTACAGAAGATTTATTCAAATGTATTCTAATGTGGTGCTTGGAGTAGAAAGTTATAATTTTGAGGAATTAATTGAAAACTATAAATTAACCAAGGGCGTTTTGTTAGATACTGATCTAGACGAAAATGATTGGGATGGTCTTATTAATGACTTCAAAAACGTTGTAAAAGAAAAGACTAAAAAACAATTTCCACAAGATGTTTATGAACAATTGATTGGAGCTATTTCAGCAGTTTTTTTGTCATGGGAAAGTAACAGAGCAAAAGTTTATAGAAAATTAAATCAAATACCTTCCATATGGGGAACAGCTGTAAACGTTCAATCAATGGTTTTTGGAAATATGGGAAACGATTGTGCAACAGGTGTTGTTTTTACTAGGAACCCATCAAATGGAAAAAATGAAATCTACGGGGAATATCTTATAAATGCTCAAGGGGAGGATGTTGTAGCTGGCACAAGAACACCAAACTATATAACAAAAAAAGCAAACAAAGATTCAAATTCAAAAGGTAAATCAATGGAGGAGGCCATGCCTAAGGTTTATACCCAACTCAAAAAAATTTTAAAACTTTTAGAAAAACATTATAAAGATATGCAAGATGTAGAATTCACAGTTGAAAATTCTAAACTTTGGATGCTTCAAACAAGATCAGGAAAAAGAACTGCTAAATCTGCTGTAAAGATAGCGGTAGACATGGTCAAAGAAAAATTAATAACAAAAAAAGAGGCAGTGTTAAGAGTCGATCCCAATACTTTGGACACACTTCTTCACCCAACATTAGACGAGACAACAGAAGTAAAAACTATTGCTAAAGGTTTGCCTGCTTCTCCAGGTGCAACAAGCGGAAAGGTTGTTTTTTCATCTGATGAAGCGGAAAGATTAAATGGAATGATGCAAGATACAATACTTGTAAGAGTAGAAACCTCACCCGAGGATATCCATGGTATGCATGCTGCTAAAGGGATTTTAACTGCTCGAGGAGGAATGACAAGTCATGCTGCAGTTGTTGCAAGAGGTATGGGAAGACCATGCGTTTCAGGTTCAAGTGAAATAGACATCAATTACGAGCAAAAAATGTTTAAAACCTCCTCAAACGTGGATGTAAAAGAGGGAGATGTGATTACAATTGATGGATCTACAGGGAGAATAATTTTAGGTAAAGTTCCAACATTAAAGCCAGAGATCTCGGGTGATTTTTCAAAATTAATGAGTTGGGCTGATAATTACAGAAAATTAAAAGTGAGAACGAACTCTGAGACTCCCCTTGATACAAAAACTGCAAGAGAATTTGGAGCCGAAGGCATTGGCCTTTGTAGAACAGAGCATATGTTTTTTGATGAGGATCGAATCTTGTCAGTAAGGGAAATGATTTTATCAAAAACTATTGAAGATAGAAATAGGGCTTTAGCAAAATTGTTACCCCACCAAAAAAATGATTTTACAAAAATTTTTGAAATAATGAGCGGTCTTCCAGTAACAGTTAGATTACTTGATCCACCTTTACATGAATTTTTACCCAAAAATGATAAAGAAATTGCTGACCTAAGCTCAGTAACAGGTTTAAACGCCAATGAAATAAGATCTAGAACCGAAGAACTACATGAGCATAATCCAATGCTCGGGCATCGAGGATGTAGATTAGGTATTTCCTTTCCAGAAATTTACGAAATGCAGTGCAGAGCAATTTTTGAGGCTTTAGTAGAATGCAAAAAGAAGAAACTTAAATCAACATTGCCGGAAATCATGATACCCCTTGTATCAACTGAGGCAGAAATTAAAATAATGAAAGATCTTGTAATAAGAGTAGCTAAAAAGGTGCAAGACGAAAATAATACTAAAATAAGTTTTTTGGTAGGAACTATGATCGAACTTCCAAGAGCAGCCATTAAAGCAAAAGATATTGCGAAACATGCAGAATTTTTTAGTTTTGGTACTAATGATTTAACTCAAACAACTTTTGGCATAAGCAGAGATGATAGTGGAAAATTTTTAAATGATTATATCGAAAATAAGATATTTGACATAGATCCCTTTGTTTCTATAGACGAAGGTGTAGGGGATTTAATTGAAATTGCTGCGTTAAAAGGTAGAAAACAAAATAAAAAAATTAAACTTGGAATTTGCGGAGAGCATGGCGGAGATCCCAAAAGTATAAATTTTTGTTCAAACACTGGGTTGAATTACGTTTCTTGTTCACCTTACAGAGTACCAGTAGCACGCCTAGCAGCTGCTCAGGCTGAGCTTAAGAAATAACAATTTTCTCTCAATTATATAAATATCTCCTAAGTTGTAATAATATTTTAAACCTGCTTTTTAAGCTTTATAATTGATTTAAAACTCAAAAAGCACATCAAATTGTTATTTTAAAAGATTTTTGATTTGATTTTCAAAGCATAGTAAGTACCTTTATTTTAAGAGCATTTATGAATATTTTACTAATAATTGCTGCAATTTTTATAGTTACTGAAACTGTAAACCCCGAAGTTGATGAGGGAAAAGAAATTCAAAAAAAGGAAGTGGTTGCAGAAACAGTAGAAACTAAACCATCTGAGGAAATAGTTTCTGAAGC
>CACFJR010000021.1 GCA_902566755.1 uncultured Pelagibacteraceae bacterium | reverse complement strand
GATAAGTTTTTGTAAACACAATAAATAAAAAAACCTACAGCAACTATAAAAAATCTAAAAGCTAAAGCTGCAAAGGGATCGCTATTGTCTACGATGGGTTTTGTTGTAACAAATGCTGATGACCAAAGTAAAACAAAAATTAAAGGTAAAAATTTATTCATTAATGCAATAAACCTATAGTATTTTCACGTGAAACCACAGAAAAACCTCAAGTTGAAAATATTATTCAATTATTAAATGATAACAACATTTGGTATGTTTTTTTAAAATTCTTCCATTATAAATTGAAATACGTAAATTAATTAAATTAAATTTATTAAAAAAATTATAAGCTATTTCTAACTGATGAGCAAAATTTACGAGGATATAACAATTGTTACTGTACTTTATAACTCAGCACAAATTAATGAAATTTTTTTTGAAAATATAAAGAATTTTAAAACGATAGTGGTTGATAATGGGAAAAACGAGGAAATCCTTGATAAAATAAAAACTTTTAAAAACATTAAAATAATTTCAAAAAATAAAAATCTTGGCTATGGAGGTGCAGTGAACTTTGCTTACAAAAGTATAACTACAAAGTTTTTTTTAATATTAAATCCAGACATAAATATCGATGAAAATTCGATTAATACTCTTCACAATATCTCAAACCAACACAATGATTGTGGAATTGTAGCGCCGATAATCTATCCTGATGAAGATTTCTATGGAGCTTTTCCTGAGAGAAATTTAAAAAAATTAACTTTGACAAATGCGTTAAAATCTAGAAATTTTTTATCAAAACCCCAGATTGAAGGGGAAATATGTGTTGATGTCGCTAAATGGGCCTTATTGATTAAATCAAAACAGTTCGAAAAAGTTGGGGGATTTAATGAGAAATTATTTCTTTTTTGGGAAGAAATAGACTTGTGTAGACGGTTTAGATCAAAAAAATTAAGTGTAATTATAACACCTAAATCCAAAGCTGAGCATAAACAAAATAAATCATCGGACTCTAATTTTCAAAATTTCTTAATAAAAACTTATTATCATGAATATTCCCCACTTGTATATTTCAACGTACAAACATTTTCTTTTTTCTATCTTAAAAGGATGATGAAATATCTCTTTAGGGGGATAAGTTATCTGGTGATATTAAATCTTAAAAAATCTTTAATTTATTTTTTAAGATTAAGCGCTAGTATAGGATATTTCGTTAATTTAAAATTTTCTTCAAAGAAGTAGATTTTTTGACAAAATATATCCCTATTACGATCGCAATAAGTGCAACTAATACTTTAAATGTGATCAGTTCGTCTAAAAAAACATAACCTAAAATTACTCCAAAGATTGGAATTAAATAAGCTACCTGAGACTGAAAAACTAAACCATTATCTTTTAAAACTTTAAATCTTAAAACCCAGGCTAAGCCTGTAGCTATAATTCCTAAATACGTAATTGAAATTACTGATTTCAATGATGGATTATAATTCCAAGGTTTTTCAAAATAAAAACAAATTGGTAATAAAATTATTGTTGCCCAAATCAATATTGATGCGGTAACATTTTCGTTTCTTTTATTACTAATCTTAAGTGTCAAGATCCCCCCGATTACATACCCTAAAGACCCAATCAGAATACACAAAGCTGAGAACAAGTTATTTTCATTAATCAAAAAGTTATCTGAAAATAGATAAACTATTCCCGTAAAACCAATTGAAACTCCAATTACCTTAAGAAAATTTATCTTTTCATTTTTGATAAAAAAATGGGCTAGTAATGTTGATGTTAGTGGAGAAGTAGACATCAATATTGCAGCTAAATTACTTTGAACATTTTTGACGCCATAGGCGATTAAAAAAAAAGGGAACACTAAGTTTACAAATCCTATCGCTGCAAACCATGGCCAGTCTTTTGAAAAAACTTCAATTTTAATATTTTTAAATACGCATAAAATTATTAAAGGTAGTGATCCTAATAAAACTCTTATAAATGCTATGGTTACAGGGCCAAATGAGTCTGTTGCTAATTTAATATTAAAAAAAGCAGAGGCCCAAATCACTGCTAAAAAAACTAATAATGAATAATCTGTTATAGTAGGCTGTCTCATTCGGTAATATCCTCAACCCTTCCTTTTGTTAGGTCTTTTAATTTTGAAATATCTATTTTGAATATACTATTTGGATGTCCCGCTGCAGCATACACAATTTGAAATCTTTCAAGTGTTTTATCAATAATTATATCTAGGTTATTTATATGACCTACTGGTGAAACACCACCAATAGTAAAACCAGTTTGAGCTTTAACCTCATCTGCACTTGCCATTGAAACATCTTTTTTTGAAATAACCTTTTTGAGCTTGTTTAAAGAACATCTTTTATCGCCAGATATTAAACAAACTAAAAATTCTGTCTCTGTTTTGAAAACTAAACTTTTAACGATAGCACCCTCCTCACAATTTAAGGCATTAGCTGCTTCCTTTGCTGTCCTTGCAGTTTTTTCCAAAATTTGAACCTTGAGGTTTTCATTAAACCTATTTAAGGTTTCAATCACTCGTTTTACTGGCTCTTTGTTTAATAAGTCATTCATTCAACTAACAGTTGTTTGTAAAATATTTATAACTTAGGTATCAATCCATGTTTAAATTGCATAGGAGATATCAATATAATGAACGATATTAATATATTTTTATTTGCTATTAAACTTTAAAAATTGAAAGGTCAAATTATATGAGTGCAAAAGACATATTAAAAAAAATAAAAGACAAAGAAATTGAATATGTAGATTTAAGATTTACTGACCCTAGAGGTAAACTACAACACGTAACACAAGATCTAATTACAGTAGATGAAGATATGCTAAATAATGGAATTTTTTTCGATGGTTCATCGATTGCTGGTTGGAAAGCGATTAATGAGTCTGATATGATTTTAAAGCCAGATTTATCAAACAGTTTCGTAGACCCTTTTTTTTCACACACTACATTAGTACTTTTTTGTGATGTAATGGACCCAATTACTAAAAGTTTTTACGAGAGAGATCCACGATCCACTGCAAAAAAAGCTGAGGAATATTTAAAAAAAACTAAAATTGGAGACAAAGCTTATTTTGGACCAGAACCAGAATTTTTTGTATTTGATGATGTAAAATTTTCTAACGATATGAATAAAACAGGTTTTGAAATTGACAGTGTTGAAGGTCCTTACAATACAGGGAAAAAATATGATAATGGAAATATGGGACACAGACCTAAAATTAAAGGTGGTTACTTCCCAGTTCCGCCAGTTGATGGAGGTCAAGATTTAAGATCTGAATGTCTTAAAGCAATGAGAGATATGGGTGTAAAAGTTGAAAAACATCACCACGAAGTTGCACCAAGCCAACACGAACTTGGAACATTATTTAACACTTTAGTTAACCAAGGTGACAGTATGCAAATTTATAAATATGCAGTTCACAATGTAGCTCATTCATTTGGTAAAACAGCTACGTTTATGCCAAAGCCAGTTAAAAATGATAATGGTTCAGGTATGCATATCCATCAGTCTATTTTTAATGGAGATAAGCCGTTGTTTGCAGGAGACAAATACGCCGGACTATCTGATGAATGTTTGTACTACATTGGTGGGATTATTAAACACGCAAGAGCACTTAACGCTTTTTCAAACGCTTCTACTAACAGCTACAAAAGACTAATTCCAGGATTTGAAGCACCAGTGCTATTAGCTTACTCATCTAGAAACAGATCTGCAAGTTGTCGAATACCATTTAGTACTAGTAAAAAAGGTAAAAGGGTTGAAGTAAGATTTCCTGATGCTTCTGGGAATCCTTATTTAACATTTTCAGCAATGTTGATGGCTGGTTTAGATGGAATTAAGAATAAAATCAAACCTGGTAAACCAATGGACCAAGATTTATACGCTTTAAGTCCAGAGGAACTAAAAGGTATTCCAACTGTTTGTTCATCATTAAGACAGGCTTGTGTAGCTTTAGACGAAGACCGAAAATTTTTAACTGAAGGTGGGGTGTTTACTGACGATCAGATAGATGCTTACATTGACTTAAAAATGGAAGAAGTAAATAACTTTCAAGACACTCCGCATCCTATTGAATACGAAATGTATTATAGTTGTTAAAGTATTTGTTAAGTTTAAGAAAAATCGTTCAATTAAAATCTTTAAGATAATTAATAACAGATTTTCTTTTTTCTCTTTTAGCCTCATCTAAAGGTGTAGCACCCCATCTATCTCTAACGAATAAAGGGTGTCCATGTGTAACCAAGTACTCAACTACGTCTAAGCAGCCTTCAGCAGCTGCAAGGTGTAAAGCTGTTCTAGAGTCATAATCTCCGGCATGCACAGGTATTCCCTTTGCAACCAAATTTCGTATACCTTCAACGTTGTTTTCGGAAGCTGCGAACAATAGTTCAATGACTGCTAATTCATCGTCATAAATTGCCATCTTGTCGGTTTTTCCATTAGGATCTTCAATTAAGTGTGATGCTTGAGTGTAATCAATATCAAGTTTTTCAAATTCCTTTACAATTTCTTTATGATTATTATTTTTTGCATCAAAGTATCCGTAACCGCCCCAACGATCTGGTATCGGTTTAACACCCTGTTTAAGTAAAAATTGAACTGCTTCTAGTTGACCTTCAGCTGACGCTAAATGCAATGGAGTTCTCATATCATAGTCTCCGTTTTGAAGATCTCTTTGTTCACTAACTAAACGCTCCAATGTTCTAATATTTCCATTGCTTGCAGCCCAAATTGCCTCTCCACAGCTATTCGCACGCCACTTCGAAATTGGTATTTTTGGATCAAGACGATCTGTATCTGTCATTGTACCATCAAAAGTATGAACTAAATATTTTGATGTAATTCGTCTCGCCATTTCAATTCCTCTAACACTATTTCCTTGTTTGTCTAAGCGAGGTGAAAAAATACATATTCCCATCAGTCTTGGAACTATTAATATAACTCCACCACCTACTCCGCTTTTTGCTGGTAATCCCACTTGTTGAAAGAATGTACCACTAGCATTATACATCCCACTAGTTTGTAGAACTGGTAAACAATTTCTTACAGTTTTCTGACTTAGTACACGATCTTGAGTTAGGGGATTAACGCCACTATTAGCAAGCGTGGCTGCGGCTGTTGCAAAATTTACAGAAGTCATCTCTAATGAACATATGCTAAAATAGAGCTTGAGTGCTTCGGTAACTGCGGGTTCTGTGTAAAAGTCAAATTCATCCTCATCAGGATGTATGTCATTGTGCAGCTTGGTTTTGGTATGGGGTAAATTGCCTGTAGCCATCAAAAGATAACCCATTGCAATATTATTATATCCCGTAAAATTTTCTTGGCGAGCCATATTTTTATTGAATCTTGGTAACTCAGCACCAAAATCATCTTTTGGAGACCATCCAATTAGCCTGCCAAACTGTTGTCTTATGTATCTTAATCTTTGACTGTGAGACTCTTCAGGACCTATTAGACCAGCTGTCATTATCGCACCAGCGTTGACCATTGGGTTAAAAGGAACGCGACTAGATTTTCCGTTTCGATTATCTTTAGCATGCTCTCCTTGCAGGTCACCTATAGCTGTTTTTGCTAATAAAGTTAGATCATCGAATTGTCTACCAGATGGTTCTTGACCAACATGTTGATGAACTTTTTCTAAACCCAATCTTTCCATTGCAAAACAATAGTTAAAAGGTTTGCACATAGATTGAATTGAAAAATCAACATTACTATCACCCTTTTGATATATTTGACCATCTGCTGTTACAATTGCAACACCAAATTGATCTGGATCAACTTCAGCCAGTGGTGGGATGTATGATGCTAATTCCCCTGTTTTAATTTTTTTTACTTCATCAAACATACTATCCAAATTTTTTGCAAAATAGCTAAAATCTGGGATTGATAATTCACCTCTTAAAGATTTTTCAACAATTAATTCTGAACTTCGGATAATATCAATAAAGTCTTCAAAAACAATTTTATCACCATGAGCGTCTAAATTCTGAAAAAGGTTATATAGTCTTTTATCATTGGCTTTTAAACCTGAGTTTAATAAAACTTCCTTGAATTTTTTTGTGTTTACTATTTCACTATCGTCTTCACACAAAGAAAAAAACAAATTTGCTTCTCGTTTAGACTTGGTTTTTAATTTTTCTAGAAAAGTGGCATTGTTTTTATAAGTGTCCTTTTTCATATAAGAACAATTAGGTTATTAACTTAATTTAAAAAAAACAACCCTTAATATATATGATAAAAGTTACTCTATTTTAAAAGACTCTCCGCATCCACAACGCTCAGTTTCGTTAGGATTATTAAACACGAAAGATGATGAAAACTCCTCTTCTTTAAAATCCATTGTAGTACCTAACAAATACATAACGGCACCAGGATCTATAAATACTTTTACACCTTTTTCCTCAATCATTTCATCATTTGGATTTTCTGATTTTGCATATTCCATAACGTAAGACATCCCAGCACATCCACCACTCTTAACACCAATTCTTACTCCTAAAGATGATTTATCATTCGATAAAATCGACTTAATTCTATTAGCAGCTTTATCACTAAGTTTAATTATCTGACTCATAAATTTAACTCCAATTTAGCAGCCTCTGACATCATTGATTTATCCCATGGTGGTTCCCAAACTAATTCTAACTTTGCATCCTTAACTTCCTTAATACCTTTAACACTGTCCTCTACTTCTTTTGGTAGACTTTCGGCAACTGGGCAATTTGGAGTAGTAAGTGTCATTTTAATTTCTACAACATTTTCTTTGTCAACTTTAACATTATATATTAAACCCAAATCATAAATATTTACTGGTATTTCGGGATCATAGATTTTCTTGATTTCTGATATTACTTTATCTTTTAATTCCATTTAATCTTCCTTTTCAGTATTTACTTCTCCAGGTTTATCTGTCATGGCTGAAACTAAAGTATGCCACGGTAAGGTTGCACATTTTACTCTCATTGGGTATTTTTTAACTCCAGACAAAGACATAAGTTTAGTTTTTTCATCCTCACTAATAATTTTAGAACTAAGTTCAGGGCTATCTTTTATCATTTTTAAAAAGTCATCAATCAATTCTTTTACCTCTGGTTCCTCTTTATTTTTCATTAATTCAGTCATTATGGAGGCAGATGCCATGGATATCGCACATCCCTCACCTTCAAATTTGATATCGGAAATCTTTTTATTTTCATCCAATTTTAAGTAAACATGAACTTTATCTCCGCATAAAGGATTATGTCCTTTAGCGTCTTTATTAAAATTTTCAAACTTTCCTAAGTTCCTAGGATTTTTTCCATGATCTAGAATTAATTGTTGGTATAAATCTTTTAAGTCCATTATGAATTAAATATTTTTATACATTTGTTAATTGAGCTGTTTAATTGATCGAGATCATCTTTAGTATTGTAAACACCTAAAGATGCTCTAGCTGTAGCTGCTAATCCTAATTTTTCATGTAGGATTTGACAACAATGGTGTCCAGCTCTTATTGCAACACCATCTTCATCAAGTATAGTTGCTATATCATGTGGATGAACTCCATCTAAAGTAAATGATAAAACTGATCCTTTATTTTTTGGACTTCCAATTAGTTTTACAGAATTATTTTTTCTTAAAATTTCTTCACCGTATTTTGTCAATTCTCTTTCATGTTCCTCAATTTTTTCTATACCAAGTTTATTTATGAAATTAATTGACTCACCAAAAGCTATCACTTGTGCAGTTGCCATTGTACCTGCTTCATATTTATTAGGAAGATCTCCAAAAGTAATTCCTTCTTTTTTTACCTCACCAATCATTCCTCCACCACCTTGATAAGGAGGTAATTCCTCTAACCATTTCTTTTTAGCATATAAAACACCTAGACCTGTAGGACCATACATTTTATGGCAGGATATTGCGTAAAAATCACAATCAAGATCTTGCATATCTAATTTTAAATGTGGAGCTCCCTGACAACCATCAACAAGAACTGGTATATTTTTTGAGTGAGCCAGTTGGATAATTTCTTTAATAGGAAGAATTGCACCAGTAACGTTAGATAAATGCGTGATAGCTAAAATCTTTGTTTTAGGTGTTATTTTTTTTTCAATACTTTCAATACTAATATCACCGTTCTCATCTACATCAGCAAAATTTATCTTAACTCCTTTTGACTTTCTTAAATAATGCCAAGGAACATAGTTTGAATGGTGTTCTAATTCTGTAATTAAAATTTCATCACCCTCTTTTAAATATTTTTGACCGAAAGTATTTGCTACTAAATTTATTGCCTCAGTTGCACCTTTTGTGAAAACTATCTCATTTGGATCTTTTGCATTAATGTATTTTTGTACTAAAACCCTTGTATTTTCATACAAATTTGTTGCTGCCACAGCTAAGTAATGAACGCTACGACCCACATTTGAAAATTCTTTCGTATAAAAATCATAAATTCTATCTACAACTACCTTAGGTTTTTGAGATGAATTAGCGCTATCTAAATAAACCAGGTCATTATTATGGACCTTATTATCAAATATTGGAAATTCTTTTTTAATATCTTTAATATTCATTTTTTAATCCATGTAAATTTTTTATAAGTTTTTTAATAGGTTCATCTGTTATTTGATTGATTACCTCCACAAGAAAACCATTGATTAGTAATTGTCTTGCTTCTTTGTAACTCAGACCTCTAGACATTAAATAAAATATTGAATTTTCGTCTAAACTTCCAGAAGCAGATCCATGTGAACATTTTACATCATCTGCATAAATTTCTAACTCAGGCTTTGCATTAAATTCTGTTGTTTCATCGACCAATATTGCTTTACTTAATTGATAGCCATCTGTTTTTTGTGCTTTCGAATCTACATATATTTTTCCTTGATAAACTGATCTTGATTTATTTTCTAAAACACTTTTCACTAACTGATAGCTTTTTGTATTCTCAACTAAATGATTAATTTTTGCCTTAATCTCGTGGTGTTTGCTTTTATTTAGTGAAAATATGCCATTCACAAAAGCTGAAGAGTGTTCTCCTTTTAAGTCACAAAAGATTTCGTTTTTTGAAAAAGTTGATCCTTTAGATAAATAAAATGTTTCTGAAACGCTATTAGAAGATTGTTTAATGTTGTTAAACATATATCTAATATTATCATTTTCAAACTGATCAATTTTGTAGTTTTTTAAAATGGAATTTTTTTCTAAAGAAAAATTGTAAAAAATATTAATAAAATTTTTATTACCTTTGTCTTTTACAAGGTCAATTAACTTTAAAGAACTGTTTTCCTCTAACTCAAAATTAATTTTAAAATTTATGTTTTGCGATGTTAATTCACTGTTAGTTGTGTGGTAAATAATAAGAGGTTTTTTAATTTGATAATTTTTCTTAACTAATAATTTATAACTTTTATTTGATAAGGCGTTATTCAGGTTTATTAAAGAATTAACTGCTAATTGTTCATCTATATTATTTTGATTATCTAAAAATTCTATTTTACCTTTATCCTCAGAATCGAAGTCAATCTGTACTAATTGACCATTTATAAAAAACAATTTGTTATGTTCTATTTCATTAAGTAAGATATCTTTATCTAAATCACTTTTTTTTAATTGTTCATTGTAAAAATTTAATTCTCCAATTTCTTTTTTAATAATTTGATTAATATCCGAAAATTTCCAATCTTCGTTTTTCCTATTTGGGAAACCATGTCTCGAGAATTCTTTTGCATTAAGATTTTTAAAAGCAATTTCCTTTTCAGATAAATTGTTATTCTTTAATGTTTTTTCAAAATCTGTTTTAAAATTTTCCATTAGTTTATGTTTTCATAGCCTTTCTTTTCTAACTCTAACGCTAACTCAGGTCCTCCTGATTTAACTACTTTTCCATTCATTAAAACATGAACAAAATCAGGTTTTATATAATTAAGTAATCTTTGATAGTGGGTTATTATTAAAAAAGAATTATCTTTTTTTCTTAATGAATTAACTCCATCTGCAACAATTTTTAATGCATCAATATCTAGTCCTGAATCTGTTTCATCTAAAATTGATAATTTTGGTTCTAAAATAGACATTTGTAAAATTTCATTCTTTTTTTTTTCTCCACCAGAAAAACCAACATTAAGTTGTCTACTTAATTTATCTTCATCAAATTTTAGATTTTTGGCTTTTTCTTTTACTAATTTCAGAAACTCTAATGCGTCTAGTTCTTTTTCACCGCGCGCTTTTTTAATAGCGTTTAAAGAGGTTTTTAAAAAGATGTTTGTATTTACTCCTGGAATTTCAAGAGGATATTGAAAAGCTAAAAATATTCCTTTATGAGCTCTTTCCTCTGTCTCAAGATCAAATAAATTTTTATTTTCAAATAAAACATCCCCTGTTACGTGATACCCTTTTTTTCCAGATAAAATATTAGATAGAGTGCTTTTTCCTGATCCATTAGGACCCATTATTGCATGAACTTCTCCAGGTTTAATTTCAAGAGAGAAACCATTTAAAATTGATTTATCTTCAATTTTTGCATTGAGGTTATTGATTTTTAACATTAACCAACACTCCCTTCTAAACTAATTCCAACAAGTTTTTGCGCTTCTACTGCAAACTCCATAGGTAATTGTTGAAGAACTTCTTTACAGAAACCATTTACAATCAAACTTACAGCTTCCTCAGAATTGAGTCCTCTTTGTTGGCAATAATGCAATTGCTCATCGCTTATTTTTGAAGTTGTCGCTTCATGTGCAATATTAGAATTGGCATTTTTATTTTTAATGTAAGGAATTGTATGTGCACCACATTTATTTCCCATTAGCAATGAATCACATTGGGTATAATTACTAGAGTTTGTTGATTTAGGAGAAATATCAACTAATCCTCTATAAGTCATATCAGAAAAACCTGCGCTAATACCCTTTGATATAATTTTACTTTTTGTATTCTTGCCTAAGTGAATCATCTTAGTTCCGGTATCAGCTTTTTGATGATTGTTAGTAATTGCGATTGAGTAAAATTCCCCAACTGAATTATCGCCTTGCAGTATACAGCTTGGATACTTCCAAGTTATAGCTGATCCAG
>CACFJR010000020.1 GCA_902566755.1 uncultured Pelagibacteraceae bacterium | reverse complement strand
ATTTAAAGCTAAATTTTTCTTTTCAGCAAAATTCACAACTTTTGCTGTTAACAAATAAGCTTCCCTAAAAGAAAAATTCATGTTTTTAACTAATGCATCAGCAAAATCAGTCGCCGTTGTAAATCCTTTCTTTGCAGCATCTAACATCACTTTCTTGTTTACAATTACTCCATTTAATACTTCATCAAAAATTATTAAACAATTTTTTAAGTTATCAAAAGATCTGAAAACTAGATCTTTATCATCTTGCAAGTCTTTAAAATAAGATATTGGTAAACCTTTAACAATTGTTAACATCGAAAAAAGATTTCCAAATATTGATCCAGTTTTTCCCCTTAAAAACTCTAAAGTATCAGGATTCTTTTTTTGTGGCATTATCGATGAGCCTGTTACAATATTATCTTTTAAGCTAATGAATTTAAATTGATCTGAATTCCAAATTATTAACTCTTCTGCAATTCTTGATATATGCATTGAGCATATAGATGAACTGTATAAAAAATCTAAAACAAAATCTCTATCAGATACTGTATCTAAAGAGTTATTTGTGGGTTCCTCAAACTTTAGTTTTTTAGTAGTATACCATCTATCAATATTAAAAGACGTTCCGGAAAAAGCACCAGCCCCCAGAGGATTTTGATTCAAACTTTTCTTATTAGAAGAAAATCTAAATCTGTCTCTTTTGAACATTTCAATATTTGATAAAAAATAATGTGCCAAAGAAATTGGTTGAGCATTTTTAAGATGAGTAAAACCTGGCATAATAGTAAAAATATTTTTTTCCGAAATTTTAATCAAAGATTTTATTACCTTTAATAATAAACTATCTATTTCTCCTGTAGACTTTTTTAACCATAATTTTAAATCTGTAACCACTTGGTCATTTCTAGATCTTGCTGAATGTAAATAACCTGCGTCGTTACCAATAAGTTCAAAAAGTCTATTCTCTATATTCATGTGAATGTCTTCTAAATTTTCATCAAATTTAAAGTTTTTTTTCTCAATTTCATTTTGAATTCTTTTCAACCCCCATAAGATTTTATCCTTAATCTTAATAGTTATAATCTTTTGCTTGTATAACATTTCTGCATGTGAAACAGATGCTAATATATCTTCTTTATACAACCTTTTATCTACCTCAATAGAAGATCCAACTTTTTTAAAAATGTTTGAAGTTTTTTTTTTAATTCTTGTGTTCCAAACTGTATTATTGTTTTTATTTTGACTCATGATATGTAACTATACTACTTTATATGAAATTATTAACTTTAAAGTTCTTTGTTCTATTAGTGGTATTATTTATCCCAAATATAGTTATTTCAAAAGAATTAAATGGTTTAAAAAATTTAGTTATTTATGAGGATCAAAAAAAAATTAGTGAAATATCATTTAAAAATGAAAAAGATGAGGATGTTTCGTTGTCTGAGTATGAAAACAAATTACTTATTCTAAATTTTTGGGCTACATGGTGTGAACCATGCAAAGAAGAAATGCCATCTCTACAAAATCTTCAAAACAATTCAAAATTTAAAAATCTAAAAATTTTACCAATTAATATTGGTCAAGAGGACAAAAATTCGATTAAAAAGTTTTTTTCTGATGTAAATATTGATACTTTTGAAATATTTTATGATTCAGATGTAAAACTAGCCAAGAAGTTTTCTTTAAGAGGTATTCCAACATCAATTTTGATCAATAAAGATGGTTATGAATTTGCAAAAGTTATAGGTTCTATAAATTTTGAAGATCCTAAATTTGTGAACTGGCTTTTAAAATATGATTAATCTTTAAAAAAATACGCTAAACAAACCAGGACTATTATGGCTACAAACTGCAACAGAACCCTAAGCTGCATAAGTTTATTGGAGTATTTCTTGCTGGTGTCCCCACCTTTAAATAGAGTACCAATACCCAATATTAATACAACTGCTACAGAGACTAAAAGTATTACTGCACTTACTTTGACAAATATTTCTGAAATCATAAATTATATGTATTACATATTTAAAGAAAAAAAATTAAAATTTTTTATTAAATGACATTTTGTCTAGATGCTAAAATTATTAAGCCTGTGGGCGAAAATATCAATAATGCGGTAATTTTATTACATGGTTATGGTGGGGACGGTAATGATATAGCTGCGCTCACAATTAGCTGGAAAAGATTTCTACCAAACACTCTTTTTATTTGTCCAAATGGACCCGAAAGATGTTCTATAAACCCTACGGGTTATCAATGGTTTGATTTAAACACCGAAGATGAAAAATATATTACCGAAAAAGCCTTAGAAAGTGAAAAAATATTAAAAAAATTCATAGAAGAAATAAAAACTAAATTTAATTTGCACAACTCAAACATTTGTTTATCGGGTTTTAGTCAAGGATGCATGATGTCAATTAATGTTGGATTGTCTGAGAAGGAAAAATTTGCAGGAGTGATAGGATTTTCTGGAAAAATAATTAATAGAAGTGACTTAAATAATAGAATTTTATCGAAACCTTCTACATTATTAATTCATGGAGATCAAGATGAAATTGTGCCGCCGGTGAGTTTATTAGAGGCTAAAGATTTTTTTGAGAGAAATAAAATTGATATAACAACAAAAATGTTAAAGGGATGTGGTCACAACATACCTATAGAAGCGTCTAGTTTGGGCCTAACTTTTTTAAAAAAAATATTTAATGTAAAATCTTAGTTTAATTAATTGACCCATTGAATTAAAATATTTTTTAGGTTAACTTAACAAAATTATGATGATAAATAGTGAAAATATGTCTTTAGAAAAGTGTCCTGCACTTGTTTTAAATGCAGACTACAGACCGTTAAGCTACTATCCATTATCATTATGGAGTTGGCAAGATTCTATTAAATCAGTTTTTTTAAACAGAGTATCAATAGTAAGTTATTACGATAGAGTAATTAGAAGCCCTTCATTTAGCATGAAGCTTCCAAGTGTGATCGCATTGAAAAGTTATATTAAACCAATGTCAAATCCAAATTTCACGAGATTTAATGTCTTTTTAAGAGATAAATTTTCCTGTCAATACTGCGGAAGCAAAAAAGAATTAACTTTTGATCATTTATTACCTAGGTCAAAAGGAGGAAAGACTAATTGGGATAACGTTGTTACTGCTTGTTCATCATGCAATGTAAAAAAAGGTGGAAGGTTACTTTCAAAATCAGGTATGACTTTAAATAAAATGCCTTATCAGCCATCTACTGAAGATTTACACAAAAATGGAAAGAATTTTCCTCCAAATTTCTTACATAAAAGTTGGATGGATTATTTATATTGGGATGTTGAATTAGAGCCTTAATTTAGATTTTTTCAGAAATATTGATTGCTATTCTAGATCCAGTTTTTATTACTTTATCCATAACAGAATATAAACCTTTTTTTGTTGCACCTTCCTCATATGCAATATCTTTATGATCGATTTCATCCTGTCTGAATTTTTTAATTTTTTCTCTTAATTTCTTTTCATCATCTTTGATTTGGTTAATTTGGTTTAGATAATGTTCATCAATTACTTCCTCCACTGAGGCAGTACAAAGCATGGCAGCCTTTTTTCCTAATATTGTACTTCCAAATCCAAGACCTAATCCTAAAAGGTCCCATAAAGGTAAAAATTTAGTAGGACTTATTTTTCTTTTTTTGATCTCATTTTCAAAAAATGAACAGTGTTCATCTTCGTGTTTTTTCATGTCTTCAATCTTTTTTTTTAACGTATCATCTTTAATTATTGTATTTAATGCCAATAGCTGACCTTCATAAATTTTAATTGCGCCTCTTTCTCCAGCGTGATCAACTCTGATGAATTCTTCTAGTTTTTGTTTATTAGTTTTTTGCATTAGAGTACAAATAATAAGAAATTGAGGAAATTACAAATGATAATACAAAATTTATAGTCGCAAGGGATACTCCAAATACAGCAAAATTTACGTCTCTACAGTCAGGATTTATCACACTTAAACTCTCAAGCAATTTACCTTTCTCCAAAATACCTAAATTATCGTCTGAGCAATTTAAAATTGATTGGTATAATTCTTGTTCAATACCAACATGATATCCAGATAATGTCATACTTACAAAAAAAGTCAGAAATATATAGATGCATATTTTTGTATTTGAAGGTTTAAAAAAACCGAAAAATCCAATTATCAAACCAAGAGCATAAGGCACTCTTTGATACTTGCATAAAATACATGGTTTATATCCCAAAAAATATTCTACAAAAAATGCGTAAAATATCGAAGTCACACACAGCAATATAATAAACAAATAAAATATCTTAAATTTTTTTTCTAAGACCATCTAGGATGTAAATTTAATTAAGAAATTATATACAAAGTAAGCAACTATTGCTAAAATAATAGATATTATTATTGAAACTGTAACTAGTTTTTTTTCAATTATTTTCTTCATAGTAGGTCCAAAATTACCAATTAAAAATGCTATTAAAAAAAATCTAGAACCTCTTGTTAATAAAGATACAATAACAAAATAGAAAAAATTGAAGTGTACAAATCCACTTGTAATAGTGAGTAATTTAAATGGTACAGGCGTGAAACCAGCAATAGCCAACAAAGTTACCCAAGCTATTACACCGCCTTCTGAGGACATTTTCTCTTTTAAAAAATTAGCATTATCAACACCGTATAATTCAAATATTTTTACACCAATCTCGTTAAAAAAAACGTAACCAATAAAATATCCAAGGCATGCTCCCAATACAGATCCAATGGTTGCAATTAGTGCAATTCTAATCCACTGAGCTCTCTTAGCAATAGTCATTGGTATAATAAAAACGTCTGGTGGTATTGGAAAAATAAAACTTTCTATGAATGAGATAAAACCTAGAAAAAATTTTGATTTTTTATGACCTGCTAATTCAATTGATTTTCTATATATTTCTTTAAACATACTAAATTTGTTTTTATACTATAATTATAAAAATGAAATTATTAATATTGGGCGAATGGCGGAACTGGTAGACGCGTTGGACTCAAAATCCAATAGTAGCAATACTGTGAGAGTTCGATTCTCTCTTTGCCCACCACTTTATGAAAATAGAAAACATAAATAGTTTAGTAGAACTTTATTTCAAAAAATACTATGAAATTAAAAACAAAAAAGGTCCACCTTTTTTATTTGGATTAAGTTCAAAAGATAAAAATTCTTCATTAAATTGGAATGAAGTAACATTAAAAATTAAAAGCTTAACAACTTTTCTACAAGATTATATTTCCCCTGGGGACAGATGTGTATTATTGTCTGAGAATAGACCACAATGGTTAATTGCTGATATTGCAATAATGAATTCTGGAGGTGTAACAGTGCCATTATTTACCACTTACTCAGACTCAGACTATGAATATATAATTAATGATTGTGGACCAAAAGTTTGTATAGTTTCAAACAAATTACAATATGAAAAAATAGAAAAATTTTTAAATGAAAAGATTAAGATAATTTCTATTGATGAATTTACAAATCAAATTGAAAACTTTTCAGAAATATTCAAAAAAACAAATCTTACTAATAAAAGTTATAACGATAAAATAAAAAGAAATGACTTAGCTTGTATAATCTATACTTCAGGTACGACAGGTAAACCAAAAGGAGTAATGTTAAGTCATGGTGGAATTCTCTCAAATTGCGAGGGAGCTTTAGAAATTTTGGCCTCTATTGTCAAAAAGAAAAAACCGGTATTTTTGACATGGTTACCCCTTTCGCATTCGTATGAACATACTGTTCAATTCGTTCAAATTTCTCTGGGAGCAAAAGTTTATTATGCTGAAAGTCTAGATAAACTTATTCCTAACATGTCAGTGGCGAAACCAACCATCATGACCGCTGTTCCAAGATTTTATCAAAATTTATATAACAAAATTTCTTTAAATTTTTCTAAAATGGAGGGTTTAAAAAAAAAATTAATAACGAACACCCTTAAACTTGGCACAAAAAAACTTAAAAAAGAAAACCTAAATTTTGGTGAAAAAATATCTAATTTTTTGTGTGAAATTTTAGTTAGGAAAAAGATCAAAAAACAGTTTGGTGGAGAGTTACAAGCTTTTGTTTCAGGTGGTGGTGCTCTTGACCAAAAAATTGGAGAATTTCTTAATTCTGTTGGTTTACCAACATTACAAGGATATGGACTGACTGAAGCTTCTCCAGTCGTTAGCTGTAACGTTCCAGGAAATATTCAAATTGAGACTGTAGGGCCTCCATTTAAAACCAATGAAGTTAAAATTTCAAACGATGGTGAAATATTAGTAAAAGGAGAAAACGTTATGCTTGGATATTGGAATAAAAAAGATGAAACCAATGAAGTTTTAAAAGAAGGATGGTTGCATACAGGTGATATAGGAGAGTTTACCAAAGAAGGAAATTTGAAAATAACTGATAGAAAAAAAGAAATCATTGTAAATTCAGGTGGTGATAACATTTCTCCGTCTAAAATTGAAAATTTACTTTGTTTAAATGAAAAAATTAAACAAAGTTTAGTTTACGGAGATAAAAAAACATATTTAGTTGCATTAATTGTGAGTGACAATGAAGAAAATAGAACAGAAATTAATTTATACATCGAAAACTTGAACAAAAACTTACAATCAATTGAAAAAATAAAAAAAATTAAACTTATTAAGGAGGAATTTACAATTGAAAATGGAATGTTAACACCAACTTTGAAACTAAAAAGAAAAAAAATTTTAGAAAAATATAAAGAAGATTTAGATAAACTTTATTAAATTAAACAAATGAATTTGATTATAATGCGCATAAACACTATTCTTTTTAAGGTTTTAACATTTGTAGAAATAAAATTTATTTTTTACTTAGTTGATGAATCAATTTAAAACTAATTAAATGTTTGACATAACAAAAGAAAATATTTAAAAATTAACTTATAACGAATCAAAAAGATTCGTAACAACAGGGAGCTAAAGATGGCTAAACGAAGAAAAAAAGCTAAGAAAAAGAAAAAAGCAAAAAAAAGAAGAAGAAGAAGATAAATTTTCTTTTTTAAAAACGCTTCTCATAACGTTTGTGTGAGAAGCGTTTTTTTTTACTCCTCTTCAGAAACGTTTTCTAAACTTTCTGTTTCTTCAGCACCTTCACTTGGTTGTGGATTAGTCGGCGCTTTTTTTTCCAAGTTTTGCTGACTCTTTTCTAAATTTCTTTTTAATGCTTTATCAAGCTTTTTTTGGGTATCTTCAAGAGATAGATTTAATATAATTTGGAATTCTGTTAAAATTCTATCGTAAGCTTTTTCAAATAACTGCCTTTCACTATATGACTGGTCAATCATAATATCATCCCCTTTATTTAAATCTCTGACTACTTCTGCTAATTCATAGATTTTTCCAGATGTAATTTTTTGTTCATATTCTTGGGCTCTTCTACTCCACATTGATCTTTTTATTTTCGGCTTACCTTTTAAAATTGAGATAGATTTATTTACTTGATTAATCGTTGAAAGAGGTCTTAGGTGTGATTGTTTATTTATTGGTAGCAACCCCATAGCTTTGTCTTTTTCAAATTTAATATCGTAACATTGTACATCTATACCACCGATCAATTTTGAGCTTACTGATAAAATTTGTCCAACACCGTGCTTTGGATAAACTATATAGTCTTTTGGTTTAAATTGTTTTTTTTCTGTTTCCTGTTTTTTGATTTTAACTATTTCTGGTTTTTGATCTTGGCTTTTAGTCAAGCGTAGACTCTCAGTATTTTTTGTTTTCGATACAATTGTTTTAATTTTGTCTTTCGAAGAAGTTTTATTAATTTGTTTTAGTTTTGGTCTACCTATTTTATTTTTGATTTTTTTTACTTTAGATTTTTTAGAAATCGTTTTTATTTTTTTCTTGGATAAAACTTTTTTCTTTTTTTTAAAGGTTTTCTTTAAAATACTTTTCAAATTTATTTTCTTCATTTTTATATTTCTCGTTATCTATTGGGGGGTCTTTTTTTTCTGATATGTTTGGCCATATTTCTGAATATTTTTTGTTTAACTCCAACCATTTTTCGCTTCCGTCTTCTGTATCAGGTTTGATAGCATCTACCGGACACTCAGGCTCACAAACGCCACAATCTATACACTCATCTGGTTTAATTACAAGCATATTTTTCCCCTCGTAAAAACAATCAACCGGGCATACTTCTACACAATCCATTAATTTACACTTAATACATTTATCGTTAACTATGTAGGTCATTATTTTTTATTTAATATTTTGACTTTAGTTTCACCAACTACCTTGTCATCTAAATAAAGCAACCCAGCTAAACGTCTCATAAGGTTGTTTTCATAAATATCTGATTTTCCATCTGACAAAATTATTCTCCATAAAGTTTCAACAATTATAATCTTATTTTCTGTGCTCAAAGACTTCACGTCTCTAGTAAATTCCTGAATATGATTGGAGTCATTCTCCTTAAGCTCTGCTTGAGCAATAACCTCATCCAAATCATCTAAATTAGGATATAATTTCTTTACTGTTTTTTTAATTATTTCTTTTTCTTCTGATGTGTATTTTTCATCTATTTTAGCTGCGTGTATTAAAAGACAAGCAATGTTAATAAACTCTTCATTTGAGTCGGGTTTTTCCTTATTTTTATTAAATAATTTAAATATCATTTTAGATCTAGTTGTTTTAATGCTTCAAAGGGATTATCTTTTTTGATCTTTATATCTAAACTTTTTTTAATCCTTTTTAAAGGTTTATATTTAAAAAACGTTTCATTTTTTTCATCAAACACTTTATAACCCATTAATTTAATGAGTTTTATAAAACTTTCTTTGTTACAACCGAGCAAATTTAACATTTTAGGTATAAGTTTAATTTTGTCTGATTTGTTTTCATTAGACTTTATTATTTCAATAAACAGTCTTTCTAAAATATCGATTCTAACAAAAAAGCTGTCAAATTTTTCAAATCCACATAAAAGCATAAATTTTTTATTTTTATATTTAATATCATTCACAAAATTTAATCCAAAAGTAGGAGGAAGTAGATTAAGATCTTCGCCATTGAAATTCTTCCAAAGCATAACTCTCAAAGAGACAACACTAGGTTTAAAAAGTTTGAATAAAAATATATGATACCTTCCAAATTTTACCCCTAAATTTCTAAGTGTTTTTCTTTCATCTTGACTTAAATTTTTAATTATATTCAAAACTTCCTCTCTCTTTACTACACCGTTGTTTTCATATAATTGATAGGATAAAGCTCTTATCTGCGCATTTACTGAATTTATGTTCTTAAGTTTTAATAAACTATCCAATTCATCAATTATTTTTGTGTCTAGCCATTTTTTTAGAAAAGAATGAAGTTTAAATTTTTCATCATTTTCCACAATGTCGTCTATTATTAAGCTTAGTTCTGGAGATAGATAATCCGAACCTTTTATTAGAATCGCTATTGGAAAATTATTCCAATAAATTTTCCTATCTTCTTTTAATTCAATTTGTTTTCCATCAATTATTTGATTTATTCTTTTTGAAATTTCAGGGCTCACATTTTGTCTTGCAGCTTTTTTTAAAGATTTTATATCGGTCTCTAAATCACCAATTTTAAAATCTAATTCAAGCTTAAGACCTTTTAAATTTCCGATGAATTGATTGTTGATCATAACTTTTTCGTTATTTTCAATTTTTGTCTCGAAAGAAATATCTTGTTTTAAACCCCTAGCTAGTACACTTGCACGTTTATCTATAAAACTCTTTGTAAGTTCTTCATGCAACCTATCAGATAATTTATCTTCTAATGATTTAGTTCTTTTAACCCAATAATCTTGATTTTCTACCCACCCGTTTTTGTTAGAAACATAAGACCATGTTCTTACGTTCGCAATTCGATTAGATATAGAATCTACATTTCCATCAACTTTATCTAAAATTGAAAGTTGTTCCTTCATGTATTTATTAGAAATTTTCCCTGTTTTTTCTCTTAAAAAATTAAATACTTTTCCAATTACCTCTAAATGATTTCCATAAGTTTTTTTTACAAAATCAGGAATCTGGCAGCATTCCCACAATAATTTTAATTCATTTTCATTATTAAAAATTTGTAATTTTTCAGTATCTTTTAAAATATATTTTAAAACTTTTTCGTCCTCACACTCTGAAATTCTTTTGAGCCAAGGTTTATTCGGTTTCTCCTCTAAGGATTTAATAAGTGATTGTCCATTTTTAAAATTTAAATTTGGATTTCTCCAAAAAATTGTATTGATATCGTCAATTTTATGAGTTTCAAGTAATTCAATTTCCTCTGGACTTATCTCACCACATTCGCCTGTTATTCCAAAGGAACCATCAGTAAGATATCTCCCTGCTCTTCCAGCGATTTGTGCAATTTCGGATAACCTAAGTCTTCGTATTTTTTTACCATCAAATTTTTTTATACTCGAAAAAAAAACATTATTTAAATCCATGTTTATTCCCATACCAATTGCATCAGTTGCAACAAGATAGTCAACATCCCCAGATTGATATAGTTGTACTTGTGAATTTCTTGTTTTAGGACTTAAAGACCCCATCACGATTGCAGCCCCACCCTTTTGACGTCTTATCAACTCTGCAATGGCATAAACTTCTTCTGCTGAAAATGCTATTATTACACTTTTTCTTTCAATTCGAGAGATTTTTTTGTGTCCTGAATAACTTAATTTAGATAATCTTTTTCTGTCGATATATTCTATATCACCATCTAATTTTTCAATAATATTTTTCATTGAATTTGATCCCATAAACATTGTTAATTTTTCACCTCTTAGGTTTAATAATCTGTCAGTAAAAATATGACCTCTTTCATGGTCAGAACACATTTGAATTTCGTCTATTCCGACGAAATCTAAATCTTTTTCAATAGGCATAGACTCTACAGTGCAAAAATAATACTTAGCGTTTGAAGGTATTATTTTTTCTTCACCTGTTATTAATGCAACTTTATTTGGATCAGTTTTTTTAACAACTTTGTCATAAACTTCTCTAGCTAGAAGCCTCAAAGGAAAACCCATCATTCCAGAACTAAAAGATAACATCGTTTCAATAGCCAGGAAGGTTTTTCCTGTGTTTGTAGGTCCGAGAACAGCAGTTATTTTATTTTTTGTCATTTCTACTTTTGGTGTGTTTAATTTTTTAACTACTATATATTGTTATCGCTAAAGAACA
>CACFJR010000019.1 GCA_902566755.1 uncultured Pelagibacteraceae bacterium | reverse complement strand
TAATGAAGAGAATGCAAAATGAGCCAACAGCAGACAGATTTGCTTCTACAAAAAAGGCAACAGAAGCGGCCGGTCTAAAACTTATTTCTTACGAGTGGGTTAGAGGTAGATTTGATGTAATTTCTTGCGTTGAAGGGGAATACGAACAGGCAGTTGCATTAAAAATAGCTTTTAAAAATTCCGGCCTTATGGATGATTTAATGGTTCATGAGGTAATTGATTATAATAAAGCTTTTGGTAATGCTGCAAATGCAGCTAACAGCGTAATTAAACCAGGAAAATAATATTGTAAGGAGAAAAAAATGGAAAAGGAAATGTTAGTGTATCTTAAACTTAAAGAAGGTAAATTAGAAACTTTCATGGGTTGGATGCAATCAGATGAAGGTATGGGTGTCAGAAAAAGTGTTGCTTATCCAGAAAAAACTGTTGGGGCTATGATACCCGATAAAAGTGGGCTGTTGTTTAAAGTTAATGTTCATAATGAAGCAGGTATGAAAGAGTTCGTAACTGGAAATAATCCTACAGCAAAAGCAATTTACGCTGAGTGTGTAGAGAGTGCTCAGTTGTATGAATTATCTAAAATAAATCTATAAAGGAGAAAATATGAAAAACTATATGGTAACACACACTTTCAAATCTAAAGAAATGAAAGATAAGTTTACTGAAACAGTGGCTTCAATGAAAATGGAGGATATTGTTAAAAGTATGAAAAGCGATAATGCTGCTTGTCAAATGACTTGGAATACGCCAGGAGATACAATGGAAATGTATTGTTGGTGGAAGGGTAAAGATGAGGAAGCAATTATTAATCAATTAGGTCAAATGAACGATTTTTTCACTCCACATAAGTTTGTTGAGTGTACAGATCAAGTAATGGACTACAACGCATAGGATATTTATGATCGACAAATTTGGGAATATTTTTTATTTAATAATTTACTTGGTTCACTTCATTATTGTTGGAAGCTACGCATTCCAATTAGTTTTCGGTACTCAAAAATTTCTTGAAGGTAGAGGTGTAGATAAAACGGCTACACTATTAACAAGATTTGCAGGTTCATTTATGATTGCAATGGTTTTAATGGCAATATATATCGCTTTCGTAAGATCGGGTGGTTTAGATGCTACTTGGGCATTTTTTAATTTAGTTTTTATAATTAATGTCACAATACTATGTGCAAATTTTTATACTTTAAAAATTGATAAAACTGGTCTGACTGAGAAAACTAGAAATGATGGAATATATGCGCCACTAGTTCTGGTTATTATAAGCGCTGTTCTTTGTTACGGATTAGCTGACAAGATTTACGTATAATAATATAAACAAAAGGAGAGGCAAATGAATGCTAAGGAAAGAATACAATTAGGTTACGATCTTTTTAATAAACACGATATGGAGACTTTTTTTAAAGAGTTAGTAGATGAAAATACTACATGGACTTTCCCTGGAAAAGAGGGAGTCCATCCTCTATCAGGGGTGCACAAAGGTCCACAAGCAATGATGGGAGCATTTTCAAAAATTCCAGAAAAATGGTCAAATTTCAAAGTTGAACCAATTGAAATGATAAGTGAAGGAAATAAAGTTTTTGTAAGGGTAAAAGGGTCAGCAGATGGTATGGAAACAATGTTTGGTCATTACTTTGAAGTAAGCGATAGTGGAAAAATGATCACTATGATGACATTTGATGATACACTAAGTATGTTCAATGCGATGAAAAAATAATTCATCACGAACTGAAGCTACAAAGTTACTCAAATAATTTAATGTTTCCAAAAAAATATTCAAACTTACTATTTATTTTAATTATGGGCTTTGGAATGAGCCTAATGATGACCTTGATTATTACTTATATTAACACTGGTATGGACAGTGAATACATAAATAGATTTTTAAAGGCTTGGGTAGTAAGTCTACCAATTGCAATCGTGGCCGCTTTGTTTGTAGGACCAATAACTAAAAATTTTGTTGATAAAATCACAAAGTAACTAAATCACCAAAAAAGAATTGTGGAACAGAAAATAGTTCTGTGATCTATCTGTGAGTTTCGATGATACCGACTTTATATCTAAAACCGGCTTAAAATTTTCATCATAAAAAATATAGCCTATTTTTTTAACATATCTAATCAATTGGTCTACTGTATATCCCATTTCTTTATATAAATATGGTGCTAGTTCAAAATAAATAATTGGTTTTTCTTTTTTTAAAGTTTTTTCAGCACTTTTTAAAACTTCTAATTCATAACCATCAACATCTATTTTGATTAATCTGACACGTTTTTTATTCTTTTTCAGCAGACTATCTATTGAAATTGATCTATTTGATGTTTTTTTTAGTATACCTTTATGTATCCCATGTTTTTTTTCATTGCTTATTAGTTTCCATGAAGAATGTACAAACTTTATTTTTTTATTTTTATATGTGCAAAAAAAATTAAATGTTTTAATTCTTTTCTTTAATTTGTTATTTAAATTTATATTTTGTTTGAGTTTTTTAAAAGCATATATTGTAGGTTCAATTGAATATATTTGTGCATTATTAAAATTTTGAGCTAATGGTAATGATACTGAACCTACGTTTGCACCAATATCTATAATTGTAGATTTCTCATTGGTATCAATATATTTTTTAACATTAAAAAGTTTTTTTTCATTTTTAAGACTCAAAAAAATTCCTAAATCAATACCCTCTTCTAAATCAATATTATATTTTATTCCATTTCTAGAAATAACAAAGTTTTTCCTTTGAAAAAGGTAAATAAGTAACTTACTTAATATTGTCGCAAGATATATTTTAGTTGAAGTGCTAATGTCAAACATTCTAACTAGTTTTTCTATAATTTTTCATCCATTTTTTAAACTCTTTAATTGCCCCATTCATGTCCTTAGTTTTATGTGGATGATTTTTTGCCCTACCTAACATCGTTGCAATAACGTTTACTTGATATTTTATAGGTCTATTTTTAATCTTATTAATAGTATAAATAGCTTTGTCTTTATTTTTAAAACCTAATCCTGGAGTTGTCGTTTTTGGATTATAATCTGAATAAAGAGATAAGTTTATAAGGTTATTTGTTTTGGGGGTTTTCAATTTTTTTAAAAATATTAATAATCTTTTAATATCTAAATTTTTAAACTTTTTATTCACTGATCCATCAAATTCAATAAATTCTATAAAAAAACCTCTCTTATTTATTTTTGTTATAAGTTTGATGTAATTTTTGTGAAATTTTTTTATATATTTTTGATATATCTTTTTTGAATTTAGGTATTTTTTCTCTTTATAGCTTGGAGTATTAATTAAAAGAATTCTGCTTTTTTTTTTATATTTTTTCAAATTCATTAATTTATAGGTTTAATTAATGATGAAACGTTATTAGTTGGTTTATTTACTTCTTTTGATATCTCGTGGAAAATAATTTGCGGTCTTTGAACATTAGTTAATAAATTTTTACCAGATTTTTTTATGTCTAAATATAAATCTATTTCATGTTGGTTAAGAATTACAGGTTGTCTATGATGAATTTCGGTCACATTAGAGGTTGCCTCCTCGGTAATTAAACAAAATTCATTTTTATCAAATATCCCTGCAACAAATAAAGGAAGATTATCCTGTCTTTTAAAATAAAAAGGTGTTTTGTTTTCTTTAGTTCTTTTCCATTCATAAAATCCATCCATAACAGCAACACATCTATTGGCCTGAATTAATCTTTTAAATGATATTTTTTCATCAATTGTTTCTAATCTTGCATTGATTAGTGGTCTAAAATCTTTTTGTTTAGCCCAAGATGGAACAATTCCCCATTTAAGAATTTCTAGTGTTTTGCCATTAGAATAAGATTTTATTACTGGTAAACTCTGAGTTGGGTGAGCATTAAAGTTTTCTTCGTCTTTAACAGTGGTTGTTGACTTTACTAATAATGAAGTCTTTTCTTTAGCTTTTGTAATTACGTACCTTCCGCACATCTAGGATGTTTTTCCTAAAAAATTTACGAGTATCACGCCGATTATAATCAAAGATATACCTATAATTCCGTATATGTTTGGAACTTGATTATATTTCAATATTCCAAAAATTGTTACAGCAGTTATAGTTAAACCTCCATATGTTGCATAGGTAAAACCAACAGGTATCGTCATCATTGCTTTTGCTAGAAAAAATATACAAAGAACAATTGTTATTATACACATCGTAGTTGGTACAAGATTTGTAAATCCATTAGTAGTTTTTAAAAAACCATTAGAAGTAATTCCTAATATTACAGCCAACAAAAGATATGTATATCCAAGAATATTCGTCATAATTTATTTATAAATTTTATCTACCTCAACTTGATACGCTTCAACAAGTTTATTATTTTGATTAGCAATACCAACCACATCAATCATTTCTTTAATCATCTCGTCAGATGCACCCTTTTTTTTTGCAGCAAAAGTATGTGATCTAGTACAATAGTTACAGCTGTTTGTAATTGATACAGCAACATAAATTAATTCTTTAGTAACAGAGTCTAATGCACCATCTTTCATGATTTGTTTAAGATTATTCCATGTTCTTTCTAAAAGTTGTGGGTTATTTGCTATAGATTTCCAAAAATTTGGAATCTTAGTAATTTTTCTAGTTTTCTTAATTTCGTTAAAAATTCTTTTTACTTTTGAGTTAGCTTTTTTTTCGTTAATTGGTTTAAAAATTTCCATATTCCTCCTCTTTTTAAGTGCATTGTAATTTAGTTATTTACATAAATAAATATTTAAATTAATAAATAAAAAGCTAATGAGCTCAAAAAAGATAGTAATCACAGGTGGCGCCGGTTTTGTTGGTACTAATTTAATTAGATTACTTTTAGAAAAAACAAAATATAAATTAATCTCAATAGATAATTACAGTTCAAGTTCACGTAAAAACCATATTAAAAATTCCAGGGTAAAATACATTAAGGCCCACACAAAAAATATCTCATCAGTGTTAAATCCAAAACAAATTCATTCTATTTTTCACTTTGGTGAGTTTGCAAGAATATATCAAAGCTTTTTACAAATGGACGAATGTATCGAGTCAAATTCTATTGGAACAAACGCTGTTTTAAATTTTTGTCTTAAGAACAAAATTAAATTGGTTTATAGCGCAACATCTGCATCGCTTGGAAATAAAGGAAATGACAAAAATTTATCTCCATATGCATTTACGAAAGCGAAAAATTTAGAATTATTAGAAAATTTAAAAAAATGGCATAAATTCAAATATGAAGTGATTTATTTTTACAATGTATATGGTCCTAATCAAATCGATAAAGGGAATATGGCTACTGTTATTGGAATATTCGAAGACTGTTACAAAAAAAATAAAGCTTTACCAGTAGTTAAACCAGGTACTCAATCAAGAAGATTTACGCATATAGATGATACTGTTAATGTTTGCTATGTCGCTTGGAAAAAAAATCTGTGCAGACATTATAGTATTTCTCATAAACAGAGTTTTTCAATTATTGAAGTTGCAAAAATGTTTAAACAAAGAATTAGATATTTACCTAAAAGGCCTGGAGAAAGATATGCATCAGCACTTACCACAATGAATTTATCAAATAAAGTTTATAAACATTTTGGTAAAATAAAACTCAGAGATTACATTAAATCTTTTATTAATAATAATTAATTTAGAGGTTTAAGCATTTTAAGCATCTTAGAGTGTAAAATTTTATTTGGAGAGACTAAAACATTCCCACTTTTAAAATTAAATTTATTTTTCCAATTTGTAACTATTCCACCTGAAGCTCTTATTATTGGTATCAATGGAAAAATATCCCAAATTTTATTTCCACATTGAAAAACAACATCAATTTTTCCTTCACAAAAATGAGAATAACTTAATGCATCCATACAAGGAAATTGCATCATTGGGAGAATTTTTTTTACTTTCTTAAGCTTATCTAAAGAAAAATGACCATGAAAATTTCCAGAAAGTTTTATCTTTTTGAAATTTTTTTCTTTCGAAGACCTTAATTTTGTCTTTTTGTTATCCTTAAATAAAAACGCCTCTTTAGTGTTTTTGTTTATATAAAATTTATTTAATTCAGGAAAATTTGCTAACCCAAAAATTGGTTGTTCTTTATAACAAACAGCTACAAGATTACTCCATGAAGGATTACCAATTACAAAAGATCTTGTCCCATCAATTGGATCTATTACCCAAGAGTAGTCACTTTTAGTCTCTTTCTTTCCAAATTCTTCGCCAACGATAGAGTGAGACGGATATTTTTTATTAATTTTTGATCTTATGAATTTCTCAAATTTTTTATCAGCTATAGTGACTGGGTCATAGTTAGAGCCTTTACCTTTGTTAATAGCCTTAAAAGATTTGTTTAAATTCTTTTTGTAAAATCTATTTAAGTCTTTAGCCAAAGAGATTAAAAATCTATAAAATTCAATATTTTTCATTTGTTTTGATTTATCTTAAGATCTTATTACTATTTAATTTTGCTTGATTAAAGCTATTTTTTGTTGAAATGTTAATTGTAGATATGAAAATACAATTAGAAAAAAATAACAAAATATTTGTGTTTCAAGGATCGATAAAGAAAGAATTACATCCTATTTGGTTAAGAGAAAGAGTGTCTGAAAAAGAGCATCTTGATGCTAACACCGAACAAAGACTTTTTGATCCATCTTTTTTAAAAAATATAACAATTAAAAATGTTAAAATTGATAATGATCTTTTAAATCTAGAGTTTAGTGATGGAGTAAAGTCTAAATTTGATATTAAAAAAATTGAAAAAGAGTTTTCTTCTGATGAAGAATTAGAAAGATTAATGCAGCCAACACTTTGGAACTCTAAACTCAAGAATATAAAGAATTTTAAATATAATGATAATTTTTTAGAAAGCGGTGAGATGCTTGAGCTTTTAAAATCATTCTATAAAAATGGTTTTATTATTATTTCAAATGTTCCAACAAAAGATAATTTTATTGTAAATTTTGCTAATTCAATTGGTAGCATCAGAAGAACAAATTTTGGTGAATACTTTAATGTAAAGTCAAAACCCAATCCAAATGATTTAGCTTATACACCTCTTCCTCTATCACCTCATACTGACAATCCTTACCGAAAACCAGTTCCCAATATTCAGTTATTACATTGTATTGAAAATGAGGTTAAAGGGGGATTTTCAACTCTTGTCGATGGATTTGCAGTGGCAGAAAATTTAAAAAAAGAATTTCCTGAATTTTTCAAAATACTTACAGAAGTAAAAGTGAAGTTTAGATTTGCAGATAAAAACGTTGTTTTAGAAAATTATGGGGAACTTATTGAATTAGATCAAAATAAAAGAGTTAAACAAGTAAGATTTAGCACCAGACTAGATTTTGTTCCAGCTTTAGAAAAAGATAGGTTAGACTTATATTATAAAGCAAGAAATAAAATTTCAGAAATTTATAACTCAGATAAATTTTTAATAAAATTCAAATTTAATCCAGGTGACTTACTGATGATGGATAATTATAGATTACTTCACGGTAGAACAGAGTTTAATCCTAATGAGGGTAATAGGTTTTTACAAGGTTGTTATATAGATTACGACTCTTCAGAAGGTAAACTAAGACACTTACTAAGAAAATTTAGTTAATTAGATTTTTTTGAAAGCTAGGCTTTTAGAAAGATAAGCATTCTTAGAATAAAAAAGTTCTAGTCCACTTTGTCTAGCAACGTTAGCAAGATCTTCTCTTATATATTTAGGATAATAAGGTTCATGTGTAGAATAAGGAAAAAATTCTAATAATGGATTTAAAATTGGATTGTCGTCCATTTGTAAAGAGTCTGTTAAAATAAAAATTCCCCCTTTTCTTAAAACTCTTGAGATTTCGCTAAAAATTTTTTTTCTTATAGCAGAAGGAACCTCATGGAAAACATAAGTAGAAGTAACAATGTCATAAGATTTCTCATCAAATGGCAACTCTTCTCCTTTACAATTTACATATTTAATATTTGAGAATTTCTTTAATTTTTCTTTTGCTACATTTAAATACTCTTCTGATAAATCAGAACAAGTGACCTCTAAATTTTTAGTGTTTAATTTATATGTTTGAATTATATCCCCTGTGCCAGTACCAATATCCAATAACTTTGTTCTTGGTAAATTTTCATCTTTTATAAATTTAATTAAGGGGATCATTGAAAATCTTCGCATTGTTGCAGCACATCCTGAGAATAAAGTCTCAACTTGAAACTCATATAATCTTGCAGATTTTTCACTTAAATAACCATCTGTTTGATAATGAAAATTTCTAAGAAAATATTTTGGTAAGTCTTTATTAGTCTTAACTTCAGAAAATTTACCTGATGTTCTTCTTTTATCAATTTTTGGTAAATCAAGAAAAAAATCAAAACTTCCTTTGGCAGTGTTAATCAAATCTTTAAGTTCTGTTTTGGGTATTTTGTAAAATTTTGAATTAATCAACTTTCGCTCTTCATTTAAAAGTTTCATCATTTCAAAAAATAGTTTTCTCCCTGTCGGCATTTTGCCATAAAATGGAGGTGGATTAGACTTATCAATTTTAATAGGTGTCGCGTACTTAAAAGAAATTATATAATGCGCAGAGTACCAGATAAATTTACTAGATTGATTTATTAGATAACTTAAAGACATCTTAAGATTATATCAAAAAAGATGATTTTTTTAACCCAGATTTTGTAAAAAAGGTAACGATTTTAGCAAATAAAAACCTACTGCTTGTAGTTGGTTTGTTAGTATCAAAATACCTGTTCCCAACAAAATAAATCCACCAGTTTTTGAGATTATATTAATGTTTCTTTTTAAATTTTTTGAAATGAGCATAAATTTTTGTATTAAAAAACCAGATAAAATGAAGGGAATAGCTAATCCTAATGAGTAAAATAACAATAATAGAACAGCTTTCAATAAAGTTTGTTCCACAGCTGCAAGAGCCAGTATAGATCCTAAAATAGGTCCAATACATGGTGTCCAACCAAAACCAAATGCCATCCCTACTAAAACAGAACTAAAAACATTTGCACTTTTTTTAGTATCTAATCTCTTTTCAAAGTTTAGAAAATTTAAATTTATAATTCCGATTATCTGTAGAGAAAAAAGAATAATAATTAATCCAGAAAAAATTCTAAGCTCTATTGAATTATTAAGTAAAATTTTTCCAATGAGTGAACTAGTTGCTCCAAATGCAATGAAAATTAAAGAAAAACCAACTGTAAATAAAATTATTTGTGTAATATTAACTTTTTTTTCTTCAAGCAATTCATTTAAAGATTTGCCTGATACATAAGATATATATCCTGGGATCAAAGGTAAAACACATGGGGATAAGAAACTTAGAAGGCCAGCGCCTATCGCTAAAATTAATTCTGTCATTTAGTTTAACCTTTTAAACCAAGGTGTGTGTATTTTACATTAAGGTAATCTTTAATTGCCATTGAGCCACCTTCTCTTCCGTATCCTGCTTGTTTTATCCCTCCAAACGGTGCCTCTGCTAAAGCAACTTGCGGTGTGTTAACTGCGACTGTTCCTGTTTCCATTAACTCTGATGCTTTATGTGCTGTCTCCATAGAGTTGGTACAAATATAACTTGATAATCCAAGTTCATGATTGTTAGCTCTTTCAATTACCTCATCAAAACTTTTGAAAGATAACATTGGTACTAAGGGTCCAAATGGCTCAACTTTCATAATTGTAAAATCATCTTTCACGTTATCAAAAATTGTAGGTTCATAGAAATAACCCTTGTTAAAACCTGATGGTCTTTTACCTCCCAATAAAACTTTTGCCCCTTCTTTTTTTGTAGTTTCAACTAATTCTTCTATTTCATTTAATCTTTTTTTAGTTGTAATAGGTCCAAGCTGAACTGAAGGATCCATACCATCACCAATTTTTAATTTCTTAGTTTTTTCTACAAATAAGTTTACGAACTCATCTTTCTTAGTTTCTTGAATATAAAATCTATTAGGTGATATGCAAACTTGACCGTTATTTCTAAACTTGGCTGCAATTGCCATATCCGTAGCCTTTTTAATATCAGCATCATCAAAAACTATAAATGGAGAATGACCACTTAACTCCATCGTTACTCTTTGCACTTTGTCTGCCGCTTGTTTAAGAATTAATTTTCCAACTCTTGAAGAGCCTGTAATTGAAATCTTTTTTACTATATCAGAGGCAATTAATTGTTGTGCGATACTTGGTGGATCACCTGATAATAAATTAATCACACCTGGAGGAACCCCGCAATCTCTACATATTTCAACAAGCTCCATAACTACGCCCGGTGTTATAACATCAGGTTTTACAATTACTGAACATCCAGCAGCTAAACCTGTTGAAATTTTTCTAGATGACAATACTAAAGGAAAGTTCCAAGGTACTAACGCTGCAACAACTCCGACTGGTTGATAATAAACGTGTACACGTGTATCCTCAAATCTGCTTTCTACAGTTTGTCCATAAATTCTTTTTGTTTCCTCCGCGTTCCATTCAAAGATATCAGCTGCACCATTGACCTCACCTTTGGCCTCATTTAAAGGTTTGCCCATTTCCAGAGTCATCCATTTTGCCAAAACATCTTGCTTCTCCCTCATCTTATCAGCTATGCGTCTTAAAATATAAGATCTTTGCCAAGGTGTAGTTTTTTTCCAAACTTCAAGTCCTTGTTCTGCTGACTTTAAAGCTTTCTCCACATCCTCAGGAGATGCTTTTGAAGCACGACCTAAAATTTCCTCATTTGCAGGATTTATTACTTCGTATGTTTCTCTGTTAGAGGATTTAATCCATTTACCATCAATAAATTGACCAAATTTTTCGTACATAAATCAGCTTAACATTACTTTTAGTGGTGTCTAGTGTGCAAATAAAACATGTCAACAAAACTACAATATTCATATTATAATATATTAAAAAAAAAGGAGTAAATATGAAAGCATATATAATGGGAAACTATACAGAAAAAGCTTTTCAAGGATTTATAAAAGATCCTTCAACTGATAGAAAGGCAGTAGTTGATCAACTTACTAAAGCTATGGGTGGAACAATGCACTCTATGGATATTGTAAGAGGTTCATACGATTTTGTAGTTGTTGCAGATATTCCAAATTTTGAGGACTTTGCAGCGATAAAATTAGTTGTGGAAGCATCCGGAGCAGTAAAAAACTTGACTATGCTAGAAGCGATAGACTTTTCTAAAGCAACTGCTAAAGCGGGTAAGATTGGTTACAAGGCACCAGGACAGTAAAAAGATTATTTTTTTTCGTCGTTATCGACGACCAAGCAGATTTCTGATTTAGTCAGGAATCTGCGACCTGTACCATTATCCAATGAAAACATTCCACCAATTCCACTGACTGCATCAATTGTTAAGTCAGTATGTTTCCATTTTTCATACATATCTCCATTCATATAAAAAGGAACTCCGCCAATTTCTCCTAACTTCACATCATTATCACCAAGAGGAAACTCTCCCTCTTGAAAACACATAGGTGCACTTCCATCACAACATCCACCTGACTGATGAAACATCAATTTTTTTCCGTATTTTTCCTGAAGCTCTGAGAGAAGATTTAGAGCTGAGTTGGTTGCAGATACTTTCATTTTTAAAGTACGGCCCATGATTCAGAATCATGGGCCAGTATATATTAATGTTTAAAAGAAGCCTAATTTTTTCTCAGCATAAGAGACATGTAAGTTCTTATTCTGTCTATAGTGATTAAGCATCATTTTGTGAGTTTCTCTTCCTACTCCTGATTGTTTGTATCCACCAAATGGAGAGTGAGCTGGATAAGCATGATAACAATTAGTCCATACTATTCCGGCCTGTATCGCTCTTCCCATTCTGTGAGCTATATTACCATTTCTAGTCCATACAGCTGCTCCTAAACCATAAAGAGTATCATTAGCAATTTTTAATGCCTCTGCTTCATCTTTAAATTTAATTACAGATACAACAGGTCCGAAAATCTCCTCTTGAGAGATTCGCATGTTATTTTTAGCCTCGAAAACAGTAGGTTGGATGTAATTACCTTTTTCCAATCCACTATTAAGTTTAGCAACACTTCCACCTGTTAGGACTTTAGCGCCTTCTTTTTTACCGAGCTCGAGATAAGATTTAATCTTTTCCATCTGCTCGACTGACGCTTGAGCTCCAATCATAGTCTCCATTTTTAAAGGATTATCTTGAACAACAGCTTTAGTTCTGGCGATAGCCCTTTCCATGAATTTATCATAGATAGACTCTTGAATTAAAGCTCTACTTGGACAAGTACAAACCTCACCTTGATTAAGATTGAACATGACAAAACCTTCAATACACTTATCAAAGAAGTCATCATCTTTTTCCATGACATCCTCAAAGAAAATGTTTGGAGATTTTCCACCTAATTCCAAAGTAATCGGAATTATGTTTTGTGCAGCGTACTGCATAATTAATCTTCCAGTAGTTGTTTCACCAGTAAATGCAACTTTAGCAACTCTCTTAGATGATGCTAAAGGTTTACCTGCTTCTAATCCAAAACCACTAACAATGTTAACTACTCCTGGAGGTAATAAGTCTCCAATAAGTTCCATCATTACCATAATTGATGCTGGTGTTTGTTCAGCTGGTTTAAGAACTGAACAGTTTCCTGCAGCAAGAGCTGGTGCTAATTTCCAAGTTGCCATTAATAATGGAAAATTCCATGGAACTATTTGACCAACTACTCCTAATGGTTCATGAAAATTGTATGAATATTGATTATTAGCAATTTCAGCAATTGATCCTTCTTCTGCTCTAATTACTCCAGCAAAATATCTCCAATGATCTATCACTAAAGGTAAATCTGCTGCCATACATTCTCTGATAGGTTTTCCGTTATCTAAACACTCAGCGACAGCTAATAAGTTTAGATTTTTTTCTAAGACATCAGCAATCTTGTATAAGATATTTGATCTTGTTGTGATGTCAGTCTTTCCCCATTCTGGAAAAGCAGCGTGTGCTGCATCTAATGCCGCTTCCACGTCTTTTTCATTTGATCGTGCAACTGAGC
>CACFJR010000018.1 GCA_902566755.1 uncultured Pelagibacteraceae bacterium | reverse complement strand
TAATTCTTTTGCAAAAACGCTAGTTAAAGGTAAAAGTCTTGTGCCTAAACCAGCTAAAGGTATTATTGCTTGTTTAATCATAAAATCTTATACTCACTCAATTACCATAAATGATTATTTTTAAAAGTATTAATAAACTTAATAAAGAAGTTAATTTTAAGGCAAGCATAGGATTTGTCCCAACAATGGGCAGTTTGCATAAAGGACATATTAGTTTAGTGAAGAATTGCCAGAAAACATGTGACAAAACCCTTGTAAGTATATTCATTAATCCGATGCAATTTAACCGAAAGAGTGATTATAAAAATTACCCAAGAACATTAGACAAAGATATGAAAATTTTAAGGAAGCTCAAAGTAGACTATGTTCTGGTACCAACCACAAAAGAAATCTATTCAAGAAATACTCCAAGAAAAATTAGTATTAAGAAAAAATACAAGGTATTATGCGGTAAATATCGACCAGGTCATTTTGAAGGAGTTTTGGCTGTAATAAATAAATTTCTAAAAAATCTTAAAGTTAAAAAAATTTTTTTAGGGGAAAAAGATTTTCAACAATATTTCTTGATTAAAGATTTCGTGAAAAGAAGATTTAAAACAAAAGTTGTGTTGTGTAAAACTATTAGAATGAGTAATGCACTACCCTACTCATCGAGAAACAAATTACTCGGTACCAAAAGTATTAGAATAGCACAAAAGTTTACAAAAAAGATAATTAATTTGTTCAAAAATATAAAAAAAAATACTAAAAAAACTTATTTACTTCAAAGTATTAAAAGTAACAGTAATATTAAAATCGAATACTTAGAATTGAGAAATAAAAATAATCTTAGTCCAATTTTTAACAAAAAAAATTTAAAACTCTTTGTATGTTTTTATATTAAGAACGTGAGATTAATTGATAATTTTTAGCCGTAAAAAAAATATGCACCAATACCTAAAAAGGACAAAAAACCAATTACATCTGTAACAGTTGTTACAAATACGCTTGATGCTATTGCTGGGTCAATATTAAGTTTTTTTAATGTCACCGGAATTAAAATGCCAAATAAGCCGGCGACAATCATATTTAATATCATGGAGATAGAAATGATTATGGATAAAACATAATCTTTAAACCAAAGTTGAACTATTAACGCACTTATTATTGCAAAAATAATTCCGTTCAGAACTCCAATATTAAATTCTTTTAAAACAATTTTTAAAAAGTTACTATTTGTTAAATCATTTGTAGCTATACCACGAATAGTTACGGCCAGCGTTTGCATTCCAGCATTACCACCCATTGAAGCTACTATTGGCATTAAAAAGGCTAGAGCAACCATTTGTTCAATAGTTGCACCAAATTTACTTATAACCCAAGTTGCTAAAAAGGCTGTAAAAAGATTTAGTAAAAGCCAATTAAATCGTCTTTGTGTTTTTTTTATTACTCCATCAGTAATTTCTTCATCACCAACACCAGCTAATCTTAAAGTATCTTCCTCTGCCTCTTCTTTAAGAACAGTTAATATGTCGTCACTAGTAATCATACCAACTAATTTTTTTGTTTTATCAATTACAGCTGCTGAATTAAGATTGTAATTTTCGAAAAGTCTTCCGACTTCTTCTCTGTCCATGTCAACTGGAATAATAACTTGCGACTCCAGCATAATTTCAACCATTTTAGTTTCACGAGGTGTTCTTAAAACTTTTGACGAAGGGACAGTTCCAAGGGGTTTAAATTCATTATCGATTATATAAATTTCTAAAAACTGTTCAGGAAGATCTTTATTTTCTCTTAAATAATCAATTGTTTGTCCTACAGACCAATTACTTGGAATAGCTGTAAATTCTCTTTGCATAATACGTGCAGCAGAATCTTCGGGATAACTTAAACTTTCTAATAAGGCAAATCTATCTTTAGGCGGTAAAGAGCTTAAAATTTCATTTTTACTTTTTTCTTCAATATTTTCTAATATCTTAATAGCATCATCAGACTCTAAGTTTTTGAGAATGAATATTATTGAAGCGGTAGATAGTAATTTTATAATTTCAGATTGAATGTTTTCATTTAGCTCAACGAATAATTCTGGATCTAATTTAAAATTATTCAATTTAATAAGATTTTCTCTGTCGTCTTGGCTTAAGTGTTCAATAATATCTGCTGCATCAGCAGGGTGCATCTCTCTAAAAGAATTTGTAATAAAATTTACATCGTTTTTTTGAATTTTTTCTTCAATTACTTTGATATATTCTTTATTAAATTCAAAGTTTACTTTTTTATCGATTTTTTTTTTTATATTGCTCATTTTAAATCCTATAAAAATTATTAGAACTATTAATACAAATTAAATATAATACAATTTTTAAATTATTATGGAGATCAAAATATCAAAAAAACCAGTAAAATATGAAGAAGCTATGGAATATCTCGATGAAAGGGTGCATCAGGTTTCTCAGAATAGAAATGAAGAATTAATTTGGTTTTTAGAACACAAATCTGTTTATACATGTGGTGTAAACTTTAACCAAAAAGATGTTTTAGATAAAAATGTAAAAATAATTAAAACTAATAGAGGTGGAAAAATAACATGGCACGGTCCGGGACAATTGATTTGCTACTTTGTAATAGACATCTCTAAGAGAAAAAAAGACATAAGAAAATTTATAACAGCTATTGAAAATTCCATTATAAAGACTTTAAAAGATTTTAAGATAAGCTCTTTTAGTGATAGAAAAAATATAGGTATTTGGGTTTTGGATAAAAAGGAAGAAAAAAAAATTGCAGCAATAGGTTTTCGAGTAAAGAAATGGATTGCATTTCATGGATTTTCATTAAACCTTTCAAACAATTTAGATAGTTATAAAAAAATTATACCCTGTGGGATTTCAGATAAAGGTATTTCAAGAATTGATAATTTTAAAAAAATCTCAAAAGATAAAATAATTAATAAACTTAAAATAAATCTTATTAGAAATTTAAAATATTAAGTTTTTTTTTATTTAAATATTTGTTAAATGCATCAGGTGGACTTGCTTTATAAAAGAATTTTTTATTATTAATATAAAATTTTAAAGAGTAAGCATGTAACATAAGGTCTTTATCACTTTTAATTTTTTTATTTGATAAAATATATTTTTTATCTCCCACAATTGGATTATCAATTATAGCTAGTTGTTTTCTTAACTGGTGCTTTCTTCCTGTTACTGGTTTAAGCTCAAGAAATGAAGTTGTATCTGTTTCAGAAAGAACTTTATAATAAGTTATCGCTTTCTCAATTTTCTTTTTGTTATTTTCAAACGTTATAAGTTCATTTTTTAATTCGCCCTTTTTTTTACTTATGTGACCGTGGCATACAGCTAAATAAGTTTTATGAATTTTTCTTAGTCTAAATAAGGTTGTTAATAATCTTGCTGAATTATGATTTTTAGAAATTATCATTATACCAGATGTTTCCTTATCTAATCTATGAACCGGAAAGGGTTTTGTATCCTTAAAAAATTCACTTGAAGCAAGTATATCTATTAAGTTTTTTTTTGATTTTGTTCCACCTTGAACTGGTACACCTGGACTTTTGTCTATTACGATAAAGTCATCATTATTTTCCAATATTCTGTTCTCATGTACTTTTAAAAGTTCAGAAGACGGGGAAAATTTTTTATTTGTTTCCTTATTTTTTTTAACTTCAAAAGTAAAATTAAAAAACTTTATTTTATCTCCAGTTTTTAATTTATAGGAACTATTTACTTTTTTTATATTAACCTTAATTTTACCTTTTCTTAAAGATTTTTCGATTAATGATTGTGGTAGAGAAGCTACGTTATTTCTTATCCATCTATCTATACGCATTCCTGAATAAATTTCCTTAATAGTGTAGGACTTATTCATTATTTAGTTATGCTGTAGCTGATTTTTTTTCCTCTGTCTTTGCAGGTTTATCTTGTGATTTCTTTTTTTTAAATTTTCTTTTTGCTTCAACATCTCTATCTACAAATTCTATTACGGCTAAAGGTGCATTGTCACCATATCTAAATCCAGCTTTTACAATTCTAGTGTATCCTCCAGATCTTTTTTCGTATCTTTTAGATAAAGTTTTAATAACTTTATTCGCATTAGTTTTATCCTGAAGTTTAGATACTAACCTCTTTGTATTTTGAAGGTTTTTTTTTTTTCCTAAAGTGATGATCTTGTCCGCTTGTGGTTTTAATACTTTTGCTTTTGGCAAAGTAGTAATTATTTGCTCGTATTTAATTAAATTATTAAGCATATTTTTAATTAACGCTTTTCTATGCTCAGATGTTCTATTGAGTTTTTTATAGCCCAGCCTGTGTCTCATTTTATATACTTTCCTCTAACTTTTTAGATAATTCAGCTATGTTATCAGGTGGCCAGTTAGGTATTTCCATGCCCAAATACAATGACATTCCATTTAGTACCTCTTTAATTTCATTAAGAGATTTTCTTCCAAAGTTTGGTGTTCTTAACATTTCTCCCTCTGACTTTTGAACTAAATCCCCAATATAAATAATATTATCATTTTTTAGACAATTCATTGACCTTACAGAAAGCTCTAATTCATCAACTTTTCTTAATAAGTTTTTGTTAAATTCTGGCTCACTTGGTTTCTCAGTAATAGAAACTTCTTGAGGCTCATCAAAATTAACAAACATTCCTAATTGATCTTGAAAAATCCTAGCTGAGTACGCTAGCGCATCTTCTGCTGAGATTGAACCATTTGTTTCTATTTCCATTGTTAATTTGTCATAATCTAAAGCTTTACCTTCACGAGCAGTGCTCACAGAATATGAAACTTTTTTAACTGGACTAAAAAGAGAGTCTATAGGTATAAGTCCTAATGGTGGTTCATCAGGTTTATTAAGTTCAGCGGGCACATAACCTTTTCCATTACCTATAGTCATTTCCATATGGAAATTTGTATTTTCATCTAAATTACAAATTATCAAGTCTGGATTTAAAATTTCTATTTCATTAATTTTTGTTATATCAGATGCTTTAATTACACCTGGGCCTTTTGCATCTAAAACTAACTTTTTTGAACCTTCTGAGGTACTTTTTAATGCTAAAGATTTTACATTCAGAACAATATCAGTTACATCTTCTCTAACTCCCTTAATAGAAGTAAACTCATGAAGCACACCATCAATTTGAATTGCAGTAACAGCCGTTCCTCTTATTGAAGATAATAAAATCCTTCTTAGTGAGTTACCTAAAGTTAAACCATAACCTTTTTCAAGTGGTTCAGCCACAACCTTAGCGTATGATTTATCTTCATTTAAATTAATATCCAACTTTCCGGGTTTAATTAATGATTTCCAATTTTTTAAATTTACATTAGCTGTTTCCATTAAACTCTCCTTTTTTTTGGTGGTCTTGTTCCATTATGAGGCATTGGTGTTGTGTCTTTGATGGACAAAATTTTAAAACCTCTTGCTTGTAATGCACGTAAAGCTGTTTCTCTACCTGAACCTGGTCCTTTAATTTCAACCGTTAGAGTTTTCATACCATACTCTAGTGCTTTCGATGCGGCTGAGTCAGCTGCTATTTGTGCTGCATAAGGTGTTGATTTTCTTGAACCTTTAAAACCTTTTTGTCCAGCAGACGCCCAGGATACAACATTGCCTTGGGTATCAGCTATTGATACAATTGTATTATTAAATGTTGACTGAACATAAGCTATCCCATTTACAATATTTTTTTTAACTTTTTTCTTTTTAGAGTAGGAACTTTTTTTTACTGATTTTACTTCTGATTTCTCGTCAACTTTTTTTTCTACTTTTTTCTTGTCAGCCATTTTAAACTATTTCTTTAATGGTGTTAATTTTTTACCCGCAATAGCAATTGCTTTACCTTTTCTTGTTCTAGCATTACATCTAGTTCTTTGTCCTCTTACAGGTAACTTTTTTTTATGTCGAAAACCTCTGTAGCAAGCAAGATCAATTAATCTTTTTATGCTCATTGAATTTTCTCTTCTTAAATCTCCTTCAACTGTAAAATGCTGGTCAATATACTCTCTAATTTTTAGAATTTGGTCGTCAGTTAGTTCATTCACTCTTTTTGATTTTGGTATTTCTAGTTCCTTACAGATTTGTTTAGAAAACTTGTCCCCGATACCATAAATATATGTAAGTCCTATTTGGACGATTTTATTCTGTGGAATATTTACACCTGCAATTCGAGCCATAATTTGAGATAAAATTTAGCCTTTTATATAAGATGAAAATTTAAAGTCAACTTTTTATAACTTTAAAAAGCCTTTAATTTGCTTGTTTATTTGATCAATTTCCAGGTTTCCATCAAGCTTATAAAAGTTTTGTTTAGATGAATAATAATCTAATACTGGGGAGGTTGTTTTTAAATAAGTGTCATATCTTTTAAGAATTGTATCTAGATCATCATCACCTCTTTTTTCCTCAACTTTTCTTTTTTCAATTCTTTTAATTATAGTTTCTTTATTCACATCTAGAAAAAAAATAAAATCGATTTGTTGTTCAGACTCTGTCAATAATAAATCTAAATTTTTTGCTTGTTCAATAGTTCTAGGATATCCATCAAAAATTAATTTTCCTTTTTTTGAATTATCAAAAACTACTTTTTTCATAAGACTATTAACAATTTCATCGTCAACAAATTTACCTTCATTCATATAGCTTATAATTTTTTTACCAATTTCAGTATCTTTTTGAATTTCATCCCTCAACATATCGCCAGTTGAAACTTGAAAATTATTTAATATTTTGACAAGAAATTTTGCTTGTGTACCTTTGCCTGCACCTGGAGGACCAAATAAAATTATATTCACTTCTATCTTCCAAATTTAGTTTTTTTAATAAGTTGTTCGTACTGTGCACTCATTAATCTGGTCTGGATTTGGGTTACAGTATCAATTGCTACGACTACGACAATTAAGACTGAGGCACCACCTAAATAAAAAGGTATAGGATAGTTTGCTATTAGAAATTCTGGCATTAAACAAACTAATGTTAAATATAATGCTCCAATAGTTGTAAGTCTTGTTAAAATTTCCTCTATGTATCTTGCAGTGCTTTCACCTGGTCTTATCCCTGGTACAAAGCCACCATATTTTCTTAAATTCTCAGCAGTTTCATCTGGATTAAATACAAGTGAGGTATAAAAAAAAGTGAAAAAGATTATACCTGAGGCGTATAAAATCATATACAGAGGCTGACCTTGAGAGAAGAAAGATAAAAAAGAAGACACGTTATCATTTTCAGAAATATTAAAACTTGTAAGAGTTGCTGGCAAAAGCAATATTGCTGAGGCAAAAATTGCTGGTATCACACCTGCTGTGTTTATTTTTAAAGGAAGATGAGAAGAATCTCCTCCATACATCTTATTGCCCATTTGTCTCTTTGGATAGTTTATTAATATTTTTCTTAAAGCTCTTTCCATAAAAACAATGAACATAATGGTTGCTATTAATAGTATAAAAATAAAAATTATCATTGTTGATGATATTGCGCCTGTTCTGCCTAACTCGAATGTAGTAACTAATGCTCTAGGTATTTCTGCAACAATGCCGGAAAAGATAATTAATGAAATTCCATTACCTATACCTCTTTGAGTAATTTGTTCACCTAACCACATTAAAAAAATTGTACCAGCTACAATAGTTGTCACGGTAGTAAGTTTGAAAAATATACCAGGATTAATAACTAAATTTTCTGATGACTCCAAGCCAACAGACAAACCATAACCTTGGATAGTTGCTAAAAGTACAGTTCCATATCTTGTTATTTGTGTAATTTTTTGTCTTCCAATTGTTCCCTGACTTTTTAAATTTTTAAAATAATCGGAAACTCCTGTAAGCAATTGTACTATAATTGAAGATGATATGTAAGGCATTATACCTAAAGCAAAGATTGCCATTCGACTTACAGCACCACCTGCAAAAACATTAAACATGCCAAGTAAGCCTTTTTGATTTCCTTCCATCAGAATTTTTAATTGATCAGGATCTATGCCAGGCAAAGGAACAAATGTTCCAAACCTGTAGACTGCTAGAATAAATATGGTAAAAATTATACGATTTCTTAAATCGTTATTTTGTGACATTGTACTCATACGATTTTATTTATTTGCTCTCTAAAATTTTAATTGTTGAGCCGTTCTTTGAAAGTTTTTCTTTTGCTGAATTTGATAAGAAATGAACTTCTAAATTCAATTTATTTTTTATTTCACCCTGACCAAGTATCTTTATTTTTTCGTATTTTTTTTTTATAATTTTCGAACTTTGTAAATATTTTAAGTTAATTTTTTCAGATGATTTTATTCTATTTGACTTTATGAGCTGTTGCAAATCCCCTAAATTTAATTTACCTATCTTACTTTTATTGAATGAATTAAAACCTCTTTTAGGTAATCTTCTATATAAAGGCATTTGACCACCTTCAAAACTTTTAATTGCAACACCAGATCTTGATTTTTGACCTTTGACTCCTCTTCCAGAAGTTTTACCTTTTCCAGATCCAATACCTCTTCCAACTCTAATTTTATTTGTTTTTATTTTAATTAAACCATTAAGCATCATTATCCTCTTTTTTCTATAATTTCTGATATTTTCTTATTTCTTATAATTGATATTTGTTTTGGTGAATTTTGTTTTTTTAAAGCTTTAAGACATGCCCGTATTACATTATGAGGATTTGCAGTTCCAAGTGATTTAGCTACTATATCTTTTATACCAAGCACTTCACATACAGCTCTCACAGGTCCACCGGCAATAATACCTGTTCCTTTCGGTGCTGCTCTCATTTTGATCTTTCCTGCACCGTCTTTACCAGAAACATCATGATGGATAGTTCGTCCCTCTCTTAAAGGTATTTGAATTAAATTTCTTCTAGCCATTTCATTAGCTTTTTTTATGGCATCGGGAACTTGTTTTGATTTTGCATGCGCAATACCAATTTTTCCACTTTGATTTCCAACAACTACTAATGCAGAAAAACCGAATCTTCTACCACCCTTAACAACTTTTGTAATTCTGTTTACGTGCACAAGTTTTTCTATAAATTCATTTTCTTTAGACATATTAAAATTCCATTCCGTTTTTTCTTAATGTTTCAGCAAAAATCTTTACTCTTCCGTGGTACTTAAATTGCCCTCTATCAAAATAAATTTTTTTGATATTTTTTTCTACCGCTTTTTTAGCCAATTTTTCAGCAACTAGTTTTGAAAGTTCAGTTTTATTTACCTTGTTTGCAGATTTCATGCCTTTTTCATTAGATGAAGCAGACAGAATAGTCTTACTATTTGCGTCATCAATTATTTGTGCAGATATATTTTTTAAGCTTCTAGATACGCTTAATCTGAAACGATCGTTTTTAGAATTACCCTTAAGTTTATTTCGAACTCTTAATTTTTTTCTCTGTAAAGTACTTAGTTTCATTATTTCTTTTTACCCTCTTTTCTTAAAATGTATTGACCTTTTTCTTTAATGCCTTTTCCTTTATATGGTTCAGGTGGTCTAAAAGATTTAATCTTTGATGCAATCATGCCAACTTTTTGCTTATTAACGCCTGATATTTTAATAGTTGTTTGTTTTTCTACTAAAATTTTCACATCATCAGGAATATCAAAATTAATATCATGACTAAAACCTAGTTGAAGATTCAGTTGTTTTCCTTTTAATGCTGCTCTGTAACCTACACCACTTAGCTCAAGTACTTTTTCAAAACCTACACTAGTACCTATTATTGCATTATTGATTAGACTTCTATTCATTCCCCATAATCTTTTAGTATCATCGTCTAGTTTCTTTGGTTTAATTGAAACATTCTTGCCATCATCGATTTTTAAATCGAACATCTCTAAATTAACTTTCAACTTTTGTTTGCCCAAAGGACCTTCTATATTGATATCTGATCCTGCTAAAGCAACTTTGACCTTCTCTGGAATATTAATACTTATTTTACCTATTTTAGACATTAAAATACCTTACAAATTATTTCTCCACCAACTTTTTGTTTTCTTGCATCTATATCTGTCATAACACCTTTTGGTGTAGATATAATTGCAATTCCTAAACCATTATTAATTTTTGGTAAGCTTTCCGCACTTGAAAAAACTCTTCTACCCGGTTTTGATATTCTCTCTATTACGCTTATTACTGGAGATCCAGAATTATACTTTAAATCAATAATTAAAACTTGTTTGTTGTCATTTTTATCAACATTAAACCCATTAATATAACCCTCATTTTTTAAAACATCTGCAATCTTCATCTTAAAATTTGATGAAGGCATTTCTACTTTTTTATGATTTCTTAATTGCGAGTTTTTTATTCTCGCTAGCATATCTCCTATTGGATCTGTTAAACTCATATAATTGCCCTTTCTACCAACTTGATTTTATCATACCAGGAATTTTGCCCTGCAGACCTAGTTGTCTAAGAGCTATTCTTGATATTCTTAATTTTCTGTAAACACCATGCGGTCTACCAGTAATTTCACATCTATTTCTTACTCTATTTTTTGCCGAATTTCTTGGTAATTTTGATAATTTTTGTTGAGCTTTAAACCTTTCCTCTAAAGATAATTTTTTATTCATTATAATTAGCTTTAGTTTTTTTCTTTTTGCATAAAATCTATCTGATAACTTTCTTCTCCTATTATTCTTATTTATTGAACTGAGTTTTGCCATTAGTTGCTCCTTTCTTCTCTAAATGGAAAATTAAATTTCTTTAATAATTCTAAACTATGATCTTTAGATTTTGATTTTATTACTATTGTGATATCTAAACCTCGTATTTTATCTACCTTGTCAAAATTTACTTCGGGAAATATGATATGCTCCTTAACACCAAATGTGAAATTACCAAACTTATCGAAACCTTTTGAGGAAAGTCCTCTAAAATCTTTTATTCTTGGAAGCGCAATGTTTACAAGTCTATCTATAAATTCATACATTTTATTTTTTCGTAAAGTAACCTTAAGTCCAGCTTTCGTATCTTTACGTGTTTTAAAATTTGAAATGGATTTTTTAAATTTCGTTGAAACAGGTTTTTGTCCTGCAATTTTAGCTAAATCTTCTTCACAAGATTTTAATATTTTTGAATCGTTTGCATCTATTCCTAGGCCCATATTTAAAACGACTTTTTCAAATTTAGGTGCCATATTAAGATTTTTAAAACCATATTTTTCTTTAAGTATGGTTTTAACTTCCTTATGGTATAGTGTTTTTAATCTTGGTATCATTTTTTAGCTGCCTTTTTTTTATCTTGTTTTTGTTCCAACTTTAAATTTGATAAATGAACAAAATTTTCTTTATCAACAATTCCACCTTTTCTTTCTTTTGTAGTTTTAAGGTGTTTTTTTATCATGTTTATCCCTTTAATTTTTGCTCTATTTCTCTTTCGATCTAATTCTATAATCTCACCAGTTTTATTTTTGTCCTTTCCAACAAGCACTTTGACATTTGAACCTTTCTTTATCATTTATATTACTTCCGGAGCTAATGAAATTATTTTCATTTGTCCCCTACTTCTTAACTCTCTAGTGACTGGTCCAAAAATTCTAGTCCCAATGGGTTCACCTTTGTCATCTGTCAATACAGCTGCGTTATTGTCAAATCTAACTTTTGATCCGTCGTCTCTGTGAATACCTTTTTTTACTCTAACAACTACGGCTTTATGAACAGAACCTTTTTTAACTTTGCCTTTAGGGATAGCTTCTTTTACGGCAACAACAATTGTGTCACCAATGCTTGCATATCTTCTTTTTGATCCTCCAAGCACTTTTATACACTCAATTTTTTTTGCACCTGTGTTATCTGCTACAAATAGTTCGGTTTGAACCTGTATCATTTATTGTCTCCTAGTACTTCAAATTTTTTCGTTTTTGAGTAAGGTCTACACTCAATTATCTTCACCTTATCCCCATTTTTATATTTATTATTTTCATCATGTGCGCTAAATTTTTTTCTTACTTTTACTACTTTTTTTAAAGTAGGATGTTGATATTTTCTTTCAACCATAACTGTTATTGTCTTGTTTGGTTTATCACTCACTACAATTCCATTTAATATTTTTTTAGGCACTTTTTTTCCTTCCAATTAGTGTTTTCATTCTTGAAATATCCTTTTTAGTTTGAGATATCTTTGAAGGATTTGTAAGTTGTCCATTTGTTTTTTGAAATCTCAAATTAAATAAATCTTTTTTAAGTTTATCTAAATTTTTCAATGCTTGATCCTTGGTAAATTTCTTTATTTCATTTTTCTTCATTATGATATCCTTCTTATGAACTTAGTTTTAATTGGTAATTTTGCAGAAGCTTTGTATAGTGCTTCTTTTGCTATTTGTTCAGATACTCCATCTACTTCAAATAAAATTCTTCCTGGTTTAACTCTACATGCCCAAAACTCTGGTGAACCTTTACCTTTTCCCATTCTAACTTCAGTTGGTTTTTTTGAAACGGGTATATTTGGAAAAACTCTTGTCCAAACTCTTCCTTGTCTTTTCATGTGTCTTGTTAAAGCGACTCTGGCCGCCTCTATTTGTTTTGAAATTACTCTATCTGGCTGCAATGCTTTTAATCCAAAGGAACCGTAATTCATTTTATTGCATCTAGACGCATTTCCATGGATACGACCTTTATGAGCTTTTCTAAATTTTGTTCTAGTTGGTTGTAGCATAGTTATCTCTTGTTCGTTTCCTGACTAAATTCCTTCGTAAAAATTTCACCTTTATATATCCAAACTTTGATACCAATAATTCCATACGTGGTTAAAGCTTCCGCTTCTGCATAATCTATGTCCGCTCTTAAAGTGTGGGAAGGAATACTTCCGTCTCTTAGCCATTCTGTCCTTGCAATTTCGTTTCCACCTAATCTCCCGCTTACAGATACTTTTATACCCTTTGCTCCTAATCTTAAAGCAGACTGCATAGCTCTCTTCATAGCTCTTCTATATGAAACTCTTTTTACTAATTGTTGAGATATATTTTCAGCAACTAAATAACTGTTTGTCTCTGGTTTTTTTACTTCTTTAATATTAAGGTTCACTTCATTTGTAGTTAGTCTAGATAGTTTTTCTTTGATCTTTTCAATATCACTACCCTTTTTTCCGATTACAAAACCAGGTCTTGAAGTATAAATTGTTACAAAACATTTTTTTGAAGTTCTTTCTATCATTACTTTTGAAACCCCAGAGTTAATCACGTTTTTTTTGATATATTCTCTTATTTTAAAGTCTTCGATTAAAAATTTACCAAAGTCCTTTTTTTTAGCATACCAAACTGAGTCCCATCCTCTATTAACTCCAAGTCTTAAACCTACAGGATTAACCTTTTGTCCCATCTTTAACCTCTTTAGTTTGTAATTTTTCCGATAATATAATAGTCAAATTTGAATATGGTTTTAAGATTGGAGCTGCTCTTCCTTTTGCTCTTGGTCTAAACCTTTTCATAGTGATTTGTTTACCGCAGTAAGCTTCCTTAACAAAAAGTTTATCAATATCATATTGAAAATTATTCTCTGCATTAGCAATAGCCGATGATAAAGTTTTTTTTATATCCTTACAAATTCTTTTATTTGAAAAATCAAGATCTCTGATCGCTAAATCAACTTTTTTTCCAACAATACCTTTTAAAATTGGATTAAGCTTTCTAGTACTAGATCTAATATTTTTATTTACTGATCTTATTAAATTTGTTTCTTTTTTATCTTTTTTACTCATTTTTATTTCTTCTCTTCAGGTTTAGTTTCTTCAGCCTTGGCTTTTTTATCGGCTGGAGTATGACCAAAAAATTGTCTTGTTGGTGCAAATTCTCCAAATTTATGACCAACCATATCCTCAGATACAGTAAGTGGAATAAACTTTTTACCATTATAAATTAAAAAACTTAAACCAACAAAATCTGGAATTATCGTTGATTTTCTTGACCAAGTTTTAATAGGCTTTTTACCAGACTCATTTTTTTGTTTTTCAGCTTTTTTAATTAAGCTTTCTTCAACAAATGGACCTTTCCAAACTGATCTAGTCATTTTAACCTTTCTTTTTCTTTCTTCTTCGAATTATAAATTTATCTGTTCTTTTATTGTCTCTTGTTTTCAAACCTTTTGCAGATTGGCCTTTTCTAGAAACGGGATGTCTACCACCTGCAGATTTACCTTCACCACCACCATGAGGGTGATCAACTGGGTTCATCACTACACCTCTTGTGTGAGGTCTTCTACCAAGCCATCTTGATCTACCAGCTTTACCAATCTTAATATTTTTTTGATCAGGGTTTGAAAGAACTCCAATAGTAGCCATTGCTCTAGAATCAATTCTTCTAACCTCTCCTGATGTCATCTTAACAATTGAATAACTCCCATCGTTACCTGAAATAGAAACAGACGTTCCTGCTGATCTCGCAATTTTTCCACCACCACCAGGATTAATTTCTACATTATGTATATCAATACCAACAGGTATTTCAGATAATGGTAAGCAATTTCCTACTTTGATTTCAGAATTTGGTCCGTTTGAGATTTTATCACCAACCTTAATTTCTTGGGGCGCTAAATAGTAATATCTTTCACCATCAGGAAATTTAACTAACATTATGTGACATGATCTATTAGGATCGTATTCAATTCTTTCTACCTCAGCTTTTTCACCAAATTTTTTTCTATAAAAATCAATATTTCTATATTTTTGCTTATGTCCACCACCAACATTTCTAGCCGTAATTCTTCCAAGATTGTTTCTTCCACTTGATGAATTTTTTACTGATGTAAGAGGTTTAAATGGTTTACCTTTCCAAAGATTTTTTCTATCAACAAGAATAGTTCCTCTTACAGATTTAGTATATGGTTTAAAAGTTTTTAATGCCATTTTATATTCCTGTTGTTAGATCAATAGATTGACCTTTTTTCAATGTAATCACTGCTTTTTTGTAACCTTTTACTCTACTGTTTCTGCCTCTTGTAAATTTCAAAATAGATTTTTTGTTCATAATATTCACTTTTACTACGTTTACTTTGAATAATTTTTCAATATTTTTCTTTAAAGTTTTTTTGTTAGCGTCGTCCCTTACTTTAAAAACAACTTTATTTTGAGAAGACATATTTGATGACTTTTCAGTTATAACAGGTGATATTATTGTGTCGTATAAATTTACTTTG
>CACFJR010000017.1 GCA_902566755.1 uncultured Pelagibacteraceae bacterium | reverse complement strand
ATTATCCAGTAAAAGGAAAACAAGATATATCTAATATAGATGATCCAGAATTTGTTGCCTTAAGAAGAAGAAGAAATACTGCAGTTACTTGTATGTATTGGATTTTCTTCTTAGGTTTTTTTGTTCTTATGAATTTTATAAGTCAAGTATTATTAAAAATTTTTATTTAATTAAATTTTTCAATATTTTTAACAATATATTCCCACTCTCCAAAATTAGAATAAGATACTTTTAAAATAATCTTTGATTTGTCATCTAACCAAACATTAAATTCCTCTTTTTTTTTGTCATCAATATTTTTCTTCATTAAAATCTTAAATTTGCTTGTATTGTAATTGTTGTTCTTTATTTTAAGAATTTGTTTAGATAAAAAATAAACTTCTTGGAATTTTAAACTCCCAGAAAGGGGGCTTATAATCACTTTTGATTGAAGAATATTATGATTCCACCAATTTCCAACTAATACAGTCGATGGTACACTGCCCCTAAAAGAAGATCCCTTTATCTTAAAACTTTTTTTGTCCTCCTCTAAAATTAATTCGTTATATTTCTTTTTCTTATTCTGAATTGTATCAGATTTAAATTTAATCAATTTTCCATTCTTAAAGGTTTCAGTGGATGAACCGGATACATCTAATAAATTGATACCTATCAATTTGGCAATAAAATTTATTTCATTTTTTACTACCAATAAATTATTTTGACTTTTAAATGTATATTTATTGTATCCTATTTTTTTCCCATTTCTTAGAACATCCATTTCAATTTTCTTAAGTTTTTCATAATGATTTACATGAGAATAGGAAAAAAAAGGATAAATTAAGAAAATTAAAAAAAAAATTATAATAATTTTTTTCACTTGATTTCCCATAGACTTAATTTGAGGCCACCGTTTAAAAAATTTTCCTTTAAAACATTTAAGTCAGAGGGTGGCAGGAAACATTCTACGTAACAAATATTCCAAATTTTACCTTTATAATTTTTAAGAGTATCAGTTTTAAAAAGATTTAATTTATAGTTTTGATTATTCAAGATTACTTTTACATAATTTGTAAAAACTATGTCATTAAAATCTGGATCCTGACTATTATTTTTTTCTCTATAAAGGACAACTTTATTTGTGCTCGAACTTTCAATTATTTTAAACACAGTATCAAAATCTGGTTTGAGCTTCACCCTGTCGTTAAAAAATTGCTTTACAGTACTTTCAGTTAAATGATTTCCTAAGTTGAGTAATATTAAAAAAATAATAAAAAATTTTCTTAAGTTTTGATTTTCTATTAAAAAAATTAAAATCGAAATTAATAAAATAATTGGGATCAAAACAAATATAATATACTTCGGAAAAATAATTGGCTCTAGAAAGTAACCATATATCAAGGGAACGAAATAGGATGAAAATAACATGATATATAAAAAGATTATTTTTTTATTTTGAATTATTTTTTTCCATAATAATATTGACAAAAAAATCAAAATAGATAAATGAATAATACCTAATAGTCTTGAGCCAAAAAATTTCGAGAAATAAAAATTGGTAAAGAATTTAAATCCTGGCTGTTCTATCCAACCAACTTTATCGGTAGAGATATACCCCAAGTAATGGACTAAAAAAATCAAAGTTAAAATAGAGATAACTATTATTGAGATGTTTATTTTTTGATTTTTAGTTTTAAAAAAAAAGTAGTCTAAAAATATAAAACAAATTAAAGAGCCAAAAACAATAATACTAAATGGATGACTTAATATAGATAAAAACATCGTTAAAGAGAAAAGAAAAAAATTTTTTGTAAAAATTTTAGATTTATCCTCATTATATAGATTGAAAAAAAAAACCAAAGCAAGAGAAGTTAAAAAGAAATTGAAAATATAAACTCTCATTTCTTGTGAGTATACGATTAGATATATATTTAAACTTGTCAAACAAAGTGCAAATAAATAACTTTTATTATTTGCAAACTTTCTACATAAATTACTTATTGTAAAAATACTAAAGAAACCAAAAAAAGCAGAAAATATTCTACCCACAATTGGATCGTAACTAAAAAGATTATTACAAATTTTTATAAAATAATAATATAGAAAGGGTATAGATTCTGTAGTCTTTATTCTGAAATATGTTTCATCAAAACTTAAATTGGGATCTGTAACCCAAAAGGAGTAAATTTCATCTAACCAAAGATTTTCATAATTTATATTATAAAACCTAAATACAAATCCCAATACTACAATCAAAAAAATTGATGAGTAAATAAACAAATTATTTTCTTGAAACTTTAAAAGTTTAAACATATCTAAAAAATAGTTAATTAATTTTTAAATTATTAATTATATTATTCTGTCAAAAAATATGTTTTTAACAATTAAAAAAATCCCAAAAAACTACTGGAGTTCAAAAAAACCACTTAACTTAAAACCTAAAGCCTTAACAATAGGGATATTATTTGGGCAACCGCTCATATTAGAGGAGGAATGGAAAGAGGCATGAAGTGGTGGAAAGAAGGAAAATTATTAAACAAGAAGAATACATTTCAAGACTATATTTCGTGTGCAAAATTTTTAATTGATAAAAAATATACTTCAAAGAAAAAAATTATTGGTATGGGAGGATCAGCCGGTGGATTGCTGATGGGTGCGGTAGTTAATGAAAAACCAGATTTATTTTTGGGCATGATAATGGCTGTTCCATTTGTTGATAGTTTGACAACTAATCTTGATCATTCTTTACCTTTGACGATTGGAGAATTTGATGAGTTTGGAAATGCAAAAGACAACCAAGAACACTTTGATTATATTTACTCATACGCGCCATACAACAATATAAAAAAAATGGATTATCCAAACATTTTAATTACTACTAGCCTCAGTGACAATAGAGTTTTATTTGATGAACCTCTCAAATTTACAGCAAAGTTAAGAGACAACAAAACTGACAACAATCTTTTACTTTTAAAAACTGAAATGAATGCGGGTCATGGAGGTAAATCTGGTCGCGATGGAATTATTGAGGAGATAGCTTTTGACTATGCTTTCATATGTAAGATTGCAAAAAAAATTTAATTTCAACATCTTGAAAAAATAGAAATAGTTACCACATACTCATCAGAGGTTGCCTAATGGGACCTCTATAATTCTTGCTAACAAAGGAGGATAATATGACAAGTAAGGATCTATCAATATTCAATTCCTTAAGACCATTTTCAATTGGTTTTGACGACATGTTTGATCAATTTGAAAACATGTTGGGTAATGGAGGAATGAGTATGCAATCAAATTACCCGCCTTACAATATTAGAAAAACAGGTAAAGACAAGTATTCTATTGAAGTTGCTTTAGCTGGTTTTACTAAAAAAGATGTAGAGGTGGAATTTGAAGACAATATGCTGACTGTTAGAACAAAGCAGACAGATAAATCAGAAAACAAAGATCAGGACGGAGAGATTTTACATAAAGGAATATCTCAAAGACAATTCGCTAGATCATTTACAATAGCAGATGATGTTAAAGTAAATGGAGCCGAGTTAAAAGATGGTTTGCTAACTATCGCTTGCGAAAGAGTAATACCTGATTATAAGAAAAAAAAAGCTTATAGAAATTAAATAAGTTCAACCTTGCTTGTGGGGGTTTTCCCCACAAGTCAAAAACATCCTTTTGATGAAAATCCTACAACTCTCTCTGATTCATCAACTTCAAAAGTTCTTACACATTTAATTCCCAATTTTTTTGTATTATATATTAATTTTCCTCCGCCACTTTCTGGGTCTGGTAGCAAATATTGAGTAGGTTCTCCAAATTCTTTAATAACTTTTTCGATTTTTTTATGAATAAATTTTTCAAGATATTTTTCCTCTTTTTCAACAAGATTATTTGTTTTGTCCTGGACTGCTTGACATCCATTAATCAAGGGTATGAATAAAGTTATAATTAGAATTTTTTTTATCATTTAAATTACTTATCATAATTACTTTACCTAAAAAATAAACTTCAAGTTGAAATTTGTTAATAAAAAACAAGTAATTAAAGTAATTAAAAAAAGAATCTGATAATTAATCTATTGAATTGGAGGTCTCATGTTAGATAAATATTTTGAATATAAAAAACATAAAACTAGTTTTAAAACAGAGGTTATTGCAGGGATAACAACTTTCCTAACAATGGCTTATATAATGTTTTTAAATCCTTTTATATTGTCAGGAGAATTTGCTGGTCCTGAAAAAGGTTTTTTTGATTTTGGAGCAGTTTTCACCGCAACAATTTTAGCAACTGCCGTAGCTTGTTTCATAATGGCTTTTTATGGAAAAACTTGGCCAATAGGTCTTGCGCCTGGAATGGGAATAAACGCATTTGTTGCTTTCGGAGTTGTAGGTGGAATGGGTTACTCTCCACAAGCTGCTCTTGGTGCGGTGCTCGTTGCGGGGGTTTTATTTTTAATAATTTCACTTACTCCTTTAAGAGCTTGGTTAATAAATTCTATACCAAGAAGTTTGAAGTTAGGGATTGGTGCTGGGATAGGTTTATTCTTAGCTATAATTGGTCTTGAAATTATGGGTGTAGTTGGAGATCATCCAGTTACCTTAGTTACTTTAGGTGATATTAAAAATCCGTTGGTACTTTTAGGATGTTTAGCTTTTGTAGCCATGGTTGTTTTAGAAAAACTTAAAGTCAAAGGCAATATTATAATTGGAATAATTGCATTTAGTATAATTGCATGGGCAACGGGTCTTGCAAAGTTTAATGGGATAGTTGATACACCACCTCCTATGACTTACTTATTTGATTTTGATCTCAAAGCTGCTTTGACTGCAAGTATGTCTACTGTAGTTTTTACTTTGCTATTTATTGATTTCTTTGACACAGCTGGAACATTAACTTCAGTAGCAAACGTTGCAGGTAAGGTAGACAGCAAAGGTAAAGTTCAAGATATCAACAAGGCGATGTTATCTGACAGTGTGGGCACAGTTGCTGGTGCTTTAATGGGAACAACTACTGTTACAAGTTATGTTGAGTCTGGAGCTGGAGTAAAAGCAGGTGGAAGAACAGGAATGACATCGTTAGTTATTGGTGTATTATTTTTGTCGTGTTTATTTTTTTCTCCTTTAGCAACAAGTTTGCCTAAAGAAATTGATGGAGCAGCATTATTATATGTAGCAGTTTTATTCGTGCGAAATATAACGGATATTTCCTGGGATGACATTTCTGAATCTGCTCCTGCTATAGTTGCGATGATTACCATGCCTTTAACGTATAGCATAAGCAATGGTATTGCGCTTGCTTTTGTGGCGTATGCTTTAATTAAAATTTTTACAGGAAAATTTGCAACCACTTCACCAGCAATATGGATAATTGCTATTTTAAGTGTTTTAAGTTTTGTAGTTGCTTAATTTAAATTAATTTAAAAAGGGCTAGAGTAATAATTTCTAGCCCTTTTTTTTTAGCTCTTTTTTTAATTGATCTATTGAGATAAGTTCACGTAATTCATAAGGAAAAACAATCCAAGGGTTATCTTTAAGACTATGTACAATATAATCTGATTTAAAATTAGATTTTTCTTTTTTGTAAAGAACGGCAGATTTAAAAGTTATTTTCTTATTTTCAAAATCTTTATATTTTTTAAGCCAGTCTAAAGTCTTTTCAAGTGTCACACCAGTATCAATAAGATCATCAGTTACTAAAATATTTTCCCCATAAATTTTACTTGTTGTGGATAAGTCTCTTGCAAATGTAAGTTCATTTTGAACATCGGATACTTTTCCCTCACCTGCTGATGAATAGCTTTCAACTCCAAGGTAACCACATTTCACTTTAAAAATTCTACTAAGTATGTCCCCTACTCTCAAGCCACCTCGAGCAATACATATTATGAAGGAAGGTTTAAAGCCACTTTCACTAATTTGAACGGCAAGTTCATCTATTGATTTATTGTATTCATTCCAGTCAATAATAAGTTTTTTAGACATAAAAAATTGTTCTATTTTTAGATTTATATATCAAGATATATAAGTTAGAAATCATTTTATGCGAATCTTTGATTGTTTTATGTTTTATGATGAAGAGGCTGTATTAGACATAAGACTAAACTCTTTAAAAAATTCTGTTGATTGTTTCGTTATCGTTGAAAGTAAATTCTACCACAACGGTAAAAAAAGGGACTTAAAATTTGATATTAGCAAGTACCCTAAATTTAAAGATAAGATAATTTATGTTGTGCAAGATGATGAACCCACAAACTTAGAAAAAGTTAATAAAGAGGATGACGAAGCATTAAAATCTCATAAATTTATTTTTAATGCTCACAAAAGAGAAAATTTTCAAAGAAATCAAATTCATAAAGGGCTAGATAAAGCAAACGAAGATGATTTGATAATGATATCTGATGTAGATGAAATACCAGATTTAAAAGATCTAAATGTAGCAAAAGTGCAAAATAAAATTGTTATTTTTGAACAAAGCATTTTTTACTATAAATTGAATAGATACCTTGAAGGTTTTAAGTGGTATGGAACAAAAGCTTGTAAAAAGAAAAATCTAAAATCACCTCAATGGATTAGAAACATTAAGAATAAAAAATTTGGATTTTGGAGACTGGATACTATTTTTTCAGAGACAAAATATATTAATAAAATTTTCATTAATGATGGGGGTTGGCATTTTTCAAATTTGAAAAGTCCAGCTGATATTGAGATCAAGTTAAAATCTTATTTACACCACAGAGATTTTGAAGTTGAAAATATTGATTTAAAAGAAATATCAAGATTAATGAGAAATAATGAAACTATTTATGACATGTATGCAGACAAAACAAAAAAAAAATTTACTGAAAAAAAAAGAAAATTAAGCTTATATCCTAAAGATAAATTACCACAATACGTTCAGAATCACGAAAGTAAGTTTAAGGATTGGCTTGATTGAACTAATACTGAATGGGTTCAGGGTCTATTGATCTCCATAAATACCACGTTGCAACAGAGCAGTAAGGACTAAATCTTTTTTTTAATAATGATACAAATTTTTCAGGTGGTAAATATTTTTTTTTATAATTTTTTGATATAGCTCTTAAAAGGCCAATATCTTGAATTGGCCAAATATTTGGTCTATTGTATGTGAATAATAATATCATCTCAGCTGACCATCTTCCTATTTGTCTTAACTGTGATAAATAATTTATAGCCTCCTCATCAGACATCTTATGAATTAATTTAGGGTTAAAAGTTTTTTTAATCGTTTGCTTGGCTAAACTCTTTATGCCTAATACCTTCTGTCTGCTTAATCCACAGCTTTTCAATTGAGCAAAGGTCAACTTGGATACTGTTTTTGCATTAATTTTATTTTTACATTTCTTTTTAAATTTTAAAAAAACTGAATTCGCTGCTGCAACACTTATTTGTTGTCCAATTATACTTTTGCATAGCGAAAAAAAAATATCTCGCCTTGTAGTTAAAATAGTTTCTGAGGGACTTTCATAACTTTTGATTAACTTGGAAATAGTTTCATCTTTTTTAGATAAATATTTTTTTGCATTATTCCAATATTTAGGTATTTTAGTCATTAATTGGTCTAGATGTTATGATTTTTTTCTTATAAATTTCCCTTCTAAAAATTATAAGCGTAGAAACAACTACCAATAAAGCTCCGATTAGTGTTTTAAACAAAGGTATCTCGTCCCAAATGAGATATCCAAATATAACAGCAAAAACTAAAGCCAAATACTTGAGAGGAGTTACTAAAGAAACTTCTGAAAATTTATATGATTGACTTAACCATAAGTTCGCAGCACCCCCGAAAATACCTATTAATGATAAAAGTACAAAATGATTTAAAGTAGGCATAATCCAGCCCTGAGGAATAGTTAAAAAACTTAACAATAAAATTGCTAAAGAAAAATAAAAAGAAATCAACCACACTGGTTCAGTAGTTGACAGTTGTCTAATAGTAATGGCTACATAGGAGAGACCTAAACAAAATATAATTGGAAAAATATAATAAATATTTAATTCAGTGATCCCAGGTTCTGTAATTATAAGAATTCCAAAAAAGCCTATGATAACTGCTAACCACCTAAAAATTCCAACTTTTTCATTTAGTAGAAAAATAGACAATATTGTTGTGAATATTGGAGCAGCAAAAGATATGCTCACTACAGTTGCTAATGGCAGCTGTCTTAAAGCAATAAATATTGCAATTAGTGCTATTAGCCCTGAGCCACACCTTAAAGCATGTAATCCTGGCCGTTTAGTTTTATAAAAATTATGAAATCTTTCTCTCGGGATTATAAATAAATAAAAGATTATTCCAAAGAAGCCCCTAAAAAACAAAACCTGACCAATTGGATAATCGACAGACCACTTTACAATTAAATCCATTAATGAAAATGCACAAACAGAGAGAAACATGTACAAAAAGCCTAATTGATTTTTAGAAAGCATAAGTTTAACTTAGTTATATAATTTAAATAATCAATGGAAATAGCAGTTTTAGCTTGTGGATGTTTTTGGGGACCTGAAAAAAAATTTGGTGATCTCGATGGAGTTTATAAAACTGAAGTAGGTTATTGTGGTGGCAAAACTGAAAACACAACTTACAAAGAAGTTTGCTCTGGTGAAACAAATCATGCTGAAGTAGTAAAAATAAATTTTGATCCAAAAATTATTACTTATGAAGAAATTTTAAATTTTTTTTTTAAAATTCATGATCCAACTACTTTGAATTCTCAAGGTCCAGATTTTGGAACCCAGTACAGAAGTGAAATTTTTTATTTAAATACAAAACAAAAAGAAATTGCTGAAAAAGTCTTAAAATTAAAAAACAATGATTTTTCAGGAAAAATTGTAACTAAATTATCTTTGCTAAAGAATTATTGTATAGCTGAGGAATACCATCAGAAATATTTGGATAAGAAATTTTAGATGAGTTTAGTCACGACAGATTGGGTTCTCAATAATTTAAATAGTTTAAAAATAATAGACGCCTCTTGGCATATGCCAGCTCAAAAAAGAAACCCTGCTGAAGAATATCGAAATTGTCATATTCCAAACTCTATTTTTTTTTGATTTAGATGAAAATTCTGAGAAAGATACGGACCTTCCACATATGCTTCCAAAACAAAAAACTTGGGAAAAAATAATGTCCTCCTTAGGAATAAATAATAATGATGATATTCTCATATATGACAACTCTGATTTAAAAAGTTCATGTAGGTGTTGGTTTAGTCTTTTATATTTTGGTCATAATGAAAAAAAAATACATATTTTAAATGGCGGATTAAAAAAATGGATTTTTGAAAATAAACCTACAACCAAAGATATGACAGAAATTATTGAAAGTAATTATGCTGCAAATAAAAAAGAAAATTTAGTAGTAAGCCTTGATCAAATCAAAAAGAATATTTTAAGTAAGAGTTTTAATGTTATTGATGCAAGAAGCCTTGAAAGATTTGAGGGAAAAGTATCTGAGCCAAGGAAAGGTTTAAGAAGCGGACATATCCAAAACTCTTTTTGTTTACCTTTTAATCTTTGCATAAATCAAAAAACCGGAGAGTTTAAAAATGTGGAAAAATTAAAAGAACTTTTCAATCAAAATGAAAATATAGAAAAAAGATTAGATCCAGTTTTTACTTGTGGATCTGGTGTTACCGCCGCAGTTCTAGCTTATGCCTATAAAATGGTAAATAACGATTATATTCCAAAAATTTATGATGGTTCTTGGAGTGAATATGGTAAATATCCAGCATGAAAACTTCAAAAAAAATTACCATATTTTTAATAATATTAGCAATTGTCATTGCTTCAGTGATAGTAGCAAGACACTTTGTTGGAAAACATTTTCAGAAGAAATTTTCTAAATATCCACCACCAGGAGTAATTGTGGAAGTTGTTCAATCATCCAATTTTTTTGACAGTATTGAAACATTTGGAACTGCTTTATCAAAAAAAAATAAAAACTTTAGAGTAAAAAAAAGTGAAATACTTGATGAAAAAATTCTTATTGGAAAAGTATTTAATGAAGGAGAAGTTTTATTAAGAACAAAAAATGAAATTATAATTGCCCCCTTTAAAGGAGTTTTGGGAAAAAGAGAAATTGCTCAAGGTGTTCTAGGAACAGAGTCATTTATTCTCACTCTAGATGATACTTCATCGATTATTCTAAATATTAAAGTTCCCGAGATTTATCTTAAAATTTTAAAACCCGGTCTTATCGCTGAAGTTAGATCGGATGCGTTTGATAAAAAATTTTATGGCAAAATAGACTCTGTGAGTTCTCGTGTGGATCCTAGCACAAGGTCAGTTCTTGCAAGCATCACAGTGGACAACAAAGATTTAGAATTGGTCCCGGGAATGCTTTTAGATATACAAATTATTTATAATGAAACTCAAGAAATTGGAGTTCCTGAAAACTCATTATTGATCCAGGGTGATACAGCTTTTGCATATAAAGTTTTAGAGGATAATACTATCGAGAAAATTGAAGTAAAAATTGGAAAAAGAAATTATGGAAAAGTTTCTATTCTTGATGGTTTGTCTGTGGGCGACAAGATAGTAAAAGAAGGAATTTCAAAAGTGAGAGATAAAATTAAAATTAAAATCATTAATTAAAAGATGTTCTTAACAGACTTATCAATCAAACGACCGGTCGTCTCAATGGTAATGAGTATAGTAATGGTTATGTTTGGTATTTTAGTTTTTTTTGAAATACCAACTAATGAATTACCAGATATTGACCGACCAGTAGTATCAGTTCAAACTGATTACAAAGGGGCTTCAGCTCAGGTTATTGACACTCAGATAACACAAAAGATTGAGGATTTTATTGGAGGCACCCCTGGTCTCGTTTCAATCGACTCTATGAGTGAAGATGAAAGGTCGAGAATTGATATGACCTTCAAAGATAACCTCGATATTGACGATGTTGCTAACGATGTGAGAAGTGCAATCTCAAGAGTGGTGGATAATTTACCAAAAGAGGCTAGCGCTCCAGAAATTTTCAAACAATCTGCAGGCTTTAGAACCACTATGTGGTTGAGTTTTAGCTCAGATTTTATGAGTGATTTAGAACTCACTGATTTTGCTGATCGATATTTGGTAGATTATTTCTCAACTGTAGAAGGAGTAGGACGTGTGAGATTAGGTGGTGAAAGGGAGCTCTCTGTGAGAGTTTGGTTAGATCCTCTTTCGCTAGCTGCTAGAAATTTAACAACTCAAGATGTTGAACAAGTTTTAAATTCAGAAAACTTAGAATTTCCTGCAGGTCGAATAGAGTCAAAAGATGTAGATCTTTCAATTAAACTTGAAAACGCTTATGAGAATTTAGACTCTTATAAAAAACTACCTTTGAAGAGGGCAATCGATGGTTCTGTGACAACTTTGGAAGATGTTTCTAGGATTGAATTTGGTCCAGTCTCTACAAGAACACTTTTTAAAGGAAATGGAAAAAAAGTTGTAGGTATTGGTATTTATCAAAACTCAGATGCAAACACAATCGCGGTAGCTACAAGAGTAAAAAAGAAGATTAAAGAAATACAAAGTTCTATACCTGATGGATCTACATTAGAGGTTTCTTTTGATAGATCGAATTATGTCTCAAATGCAATTAAAGAGGTGTACAAAACATTATTTGTGGCACTAATTTTAGTCACGCTCATTATTTATCTTTTTTTGGGTAACATCAGAGCTTTAGTAGTACCAATTGTAGCTTTGCCGGTCTCTTTAATATCAACTTTTTTAGCAATTTATTTTTTTGATTTTTCAATAAACCTTTTCACTCTTATGGCATTAGTTCTTGCAATAGGAATCGTAGTGGACGATGCAATTGTAATGTTGGAGAATATATACCGAAGGGTTGAGAAAGGTGAGAGTTCATTAGTTGCCGCATATAAAGGATCTAGACAAGTGTCTTTTGCAATTATAGCAACTACCTTAGTTCTTGTTGCTGTATTCATACCTTTAATTTTTATAGAGGGCTTAGCTGGAGTGTTGTATGCTGAAACAGCTGTAACTTTAAGTTTCGCAGTTATAATATCAAGTTTTGTAGCATTATCCTTAAGCCCGATGATTGCTAGCAAAGTTTTATACACAAAATCAAAAAGAAATAAATTAACTCTTAAATTTGAAAAAAGATTAAATGATTTTAAGGAATTTTATATTTACACTTTAAAATATTGGATATTAAAGAAAAAAAGTATAATCACTTTTTTAATATCAATTTTAATATTGAGTATTGGTTTATTTGTTTATATTCCAAAACAACTTATACCAAAAGAAGATAGAGGTGCTTTCTTTGTAATAGTGAAAGCACCTCAAAGCTCAGGGTTTGAGTTTACCTCCTCAAAAACTCAGGATATTGAAAAATTGTTATTACCAAAAGTGGGGCAAGGTGAGTATAGACGACTAATTTTAAGGGTGCCGGGTTTCGGAAAAAGTAGCAAACAAGTCAACTCAGCTTTTATAATTGTATTGTTGGAAGATTGGAAAAAAAGAGACAGAAAAGGTAACAGAATAATGATGGAGTCTTTTAGAGAAATTTCAAAAGTTCCAGGTGTTTTATCATTTCCTGTTATGCCCCAGGGAATAAGAACCGGTGGTGTAGAGAAACCAGTCCAATTTGTAATATTAGGTAATACCTATGAAGAATTAATTCAATGGAAAGAAACTATAAAAAAAGAGGCTAGAAAAAATAATAATTTAGCTAATATCGAAGACGATTTTGAATTAAATAAACCAATTATAAATGTAAAGATCGATCAAAAGAAAGCATCAGATCTTGGCGTATCTACTTCAGAAATAGGTCGAACAATTGAAACTATCTTTGGCTCAAGAAGTGTCACAAAATTTACAAAGGATGGTAAAGAGTATTCAATTATCCTGCAGGGAGATATTAAAAATAGAAATGAACCCTCAAGTTTAAATAAAGTTTATGTTAGATCAAAAAACTCTGGTCAATTAATTGCTTTATCAAATTTAGTAACAATTAATGAAAGAGGAACTGCTCCATTTCTATCAAGGTACAATAGACAAAAAGCAGTTACTATTTCTGCAAATATCGTAGGAGATTATACCCTTCAAAATGCCTTAACTTTTTTAGAAAAAGTTGTTCAAGAAAATACACCTAATGCCAGAATTGATTTCAAAGGGGAAAGTGAGCAACTAAAAGAAATAAGTTTTCAGATTTATGTAATATTCTTTTTAGCTTTAGTTACAGCATATCTTGTGATGGCGGCTCAGTTTGAAAGCTTTGTTCATCCTTTCACAATAATGCTGACAGTACCACTAGCAATATTTGGTGGAATTATAGGTCTACTGCTTGTCGGCAGCTCAATTAATGTTTACAGTCAGGTAGCTCTAATAATACTAATTGGATTAGCAACAAAAAATGGAATATTGATTGTTGAATTTGCAAATCAATTAAGAGATGAGGGAAAAAATCAATTAACCGCGATTTTGGAATCATCAGCACTAAGATTAAGACCAATCTTAATGACTTCTATATCTACCATTATTGGAGTTCTACCATTGGTAATAAGTAGTGGCCCTGGTGAGGCGAGTAGATTATCTGTTGGTATTACTATATTTGCTGGAATGATATTTTCGACCTTTTTTACACTTTATGTAGTTCCAATAATTTATTTATTATTAGGAAAGAACACAAAAAGTATAAATCATATTGAAAAAGAGTTAGAAAAAGAACTTAATCAATAAACAATAAATTTTTTCCTGTTAAGCTTTTTTTTACATTTTATAAGCTGAGTTTTATATTGATCTGAATATTTTTTTACTTTTTTTGCATAAGAAATTACCTTTTCATTTTTTTTATAATTTTTATAATTTCCCCATCCCTCGTGATATGCAATGTATTGTTTAAATGCATCATTTTTAGGGATTTTTAAAAGTTTTGATGATTTATTTGTATACCAGCCAATAAAATCAACACTATCCTTAAATCTTGTTCTAAGAGCTAATGGTTTATTCTGTTCCTCCTTATATTGTTTCCATGTTCCCTTTACAGCCTGGGAATATCCAAATGAACTTGAGGGTCTTTTAAAAGGAATTATTTTAAAAAGTTTTTGTCGTCTAGGTTTTGCAAGCCAATGGAAATCTGACTCAAATTTAATAAATGCAAGTTGTATGTGCATAGGTGTTCCCCATTTTTCTTCAGTCTTTTTTGCATGTTTATACCAAAAGTATCTTTCAGAAAATATTGAGCAACTACTTGAGGTATTTTTTGGAATAGATGAACAGCTCAGCAAAAATAAAAAAATTGATAAAGATAAAAAAAATTTAAAACGAATCACCCTTTATTTATAATTTATTTACGTTTTTTTCTCCATTCCCAAGGCATTTCAAAATTTCCTGCCCATAAGCCTTTCTTTTCTTTTTTTGCATCATTTTCATTTATAATATATTTTTTTGAATATTTAGTGTAAGCAACAGCTAAACCGTTCCTAACAAGCCAAGAATTAATATCCCGTCTTTTCTTAAAGCAAATAGCAACAACTCTATTATATCTGTCCATGGATTTCTTTTTACATACTATTATTTCGTTTTTAAGGAATTTTTTTAATAAACTAGTAGTTTTAAGTCCACACTCATAATCTTTATTAAATGTGATTACATTCAGGCTCAACCAGGGCTTAGAGCATATTTGATTGTTTTCAGGTGCATCGATACCGTAAAGTCTAATTTTATTTCCCTTTATTCTAATTGTGTCACCATCTATTACTTTTGCATACCCTGTTATTTCCTCTGAATAAGAATTGGTTTTAGAAAAAAAAATTATTAATAAAATTAAATATATAATTTTATTCTTTTTTGGTTTTAAATAGGATTTCATAAACTTCGTAAATCAAAAAAGGTATTATTACACCCAGTAAGTTGCCATTTAGATCACCTGTTTGAAAGCTACGATTTGGTATGACCAAATGGAAAAATTCAAGGACTATGGATAAACAAACCAAATATACAAATAATCTTTTTTTTGTTTTAAAGGCGAAAAGACCAAGAATTGAAATCAGAGAAAAAGCGTAAATGTGATTTGAGGATATTTGAAAAAAATCTCTAGTGATTTGAGGTTGATTATTAAAATCATTATATAAAAAAAAACCTAATATACTCCCTGGATATAAATATAAAATTATTAAACATATATTGGATAATTTGAAAATTAATTGAAGCTTGTTTGTAAAAATTTTCATTAATTTTAATTATTTTATTTATTTTATTTATTTTATTTATTAATTAATATATCAAATATTTCAATGAAACATCTTATTCTTATAAGGCATGGACAAAGTGAGTGGAACCAACAAAAAAGATTTACTGGATGGGTCGATGTCGGGTTAACAGACAAAGGTAGAGCTGAGGCTAAAAAAGCTGGTGAATTAATAAAAGAGAAAAAAATTAAACTTGATTCTTTTTATAGCTCCTACCAAAAAAGGGCAAATGATACTCTTAAAATTGTAATGAAAGAATTAAATGAAGATGAAAACTTAATTACTAAAAAATGGCAATTAAATGAAAGACATTATGGAGAGCTTACAGGTTTAAATAAAGAAGATATGAAGAAAAAATATGGAGAAGAGAAAATCCATCAATTTAGAAGATCATGGGATGTCAAACCCGGAGCTTTAGACAGAAAAAGTCCTTACCATCCGCTCAATATAGAAACTTATAAGGATATTCCAGTGTCTGATATTCCAGATACTGAGTCATTAAAAGATACCCATAAACGGGTAGTGGATTGTTATAATGAATTAATCTTAAAAGATCTACAAAATGGTAAAGGTGTATGCATCTCAGCCCATGGAAATTCTTTAAGAGCTCTATGCAAGTATCTTTTTAAAATCAATGAGAGGGAAATTTCTAAAATGGAAATACCAACTGGAAATCCTCTTTTAATAATTTTTGAGAACAAACTTCAAATTTCATCTGTAACATATCTTGATCAAGGAAGGGCCAAAAATTTAGTTGCTTTTTAGAAGTTTATTATAAATATCATAATTAGTGACATGTTTAAAGTTCACTTTACTTTCAAAACCCATCAATTCATTTCTTGATAATAAATCATTCCATACCTCCGACATTGGGAAAGATTTGTTATCAAGTTTTTTAAATATTTTTTTTTCTAGTATCTGACATCCTGTGTAAATAAAATTTAAGGGCTTTGTTTTGTTAAGCTTGTCTGCTTCAAGATTAAAGTCTCCTATCAAATTTTGATCGAAGCTTTTATCCTTATTTACCACTAATAAAATATTTTTTGAATTTGAGTTAAAAAACTGATTTTCCATTTTTAAGATTTCATCAATATAATTTTCGTTCCATAAAGTATCTGGATTAAAAGTTAAAAAATATTCATTTTTGTTTTGCATGATCATATTTAAAATGCCTCCACCAGTATTGAGAATTTCAGGTACTTCCTC
>CACFJR010000016.1 GCA_902566755.1 uncultured Pelagibacteraceae bacterium | reverse complement strand
GAATACAAACTTCCATTTGCAGAAATGGGACTTAAAGAAGATTTAAGAGAAATTAAAAAAAATAAAGAATTTTCATCAAAACGAGAGGAAATCCTATCCATGATATGGAACATGGAAGAAGAAATAATGGGGAAAGATAATTAAATGTTTACCCAATTTATTACAATACTAATACTGGTATCTATTGTTGGATGTATTCTTTATGGAAGAAGATTAATTCGAACCGAAAAAGTTGACGCTGTATTTGGTAACCCTGAAAGAGCTAAAGGTGGAACGCATTGGATTATTGTTGGAAGCAGTGCGATACTATTAATTTGGTTATATTATTCTTGGGATATAGCAAAAGGTTTTTATCCTAAATCTGCTAATGAATTATGTCAGGTAGCTAAAGTAAATGAATCTCTTTTAGGTTTAAAGTACCAGTTTCCGATAGAAGAGAGAGAATTTAAAAGTACTTCAATAATAAAAATTGAAAATAAAAACCTTCAAATAATCACTAACGAAATACAAAGCTCCCCAGACTTAAGTAGTCCACAGAAAACAACTTTAGTTGGATTTATCAACGAGACGAGACAGTTAATTCCATTACTAACGAACGAAAATTTAATGGAAACAGATACAAAAATTCAGATTAAAGAGATGACTGAAGAAATAAGGCTTTTAACTTCGAACTTTAAAAAGAACGATTACCCATTTGAAACTGATGAACAAAAAAATGAAAGATTAAAAGCAGTATCTGAAGAAGGTGGTTGGGGTATTACAAAAGTTCAATCTGGTACTGGTTCAATAGAAAACACAATTGAAGTTCCTTTAGTCCCAGCTACTAATAAAGGTCTTAAATTTGATGCTGCTGCAAAAGAACTTGAGATTATAAATGATAAATTCTTTAAGTTAAGAAATCATAATCCACAATTTAAAAATTCTATTAAAGCTTTAAAGGATAAAATTAAAGAATATAGAGGTGGCTTAGACGATACAGAAGAAGTAGCTTCTACCTTTGCCAAAAATATTGTTAAAATTGCAAGAAGAATAGAGTTTGCAAGTATTTATCCGCCTAATGCTCTCAATGAAATGCAAAAAGCAATTGTTGAATTCGATAATGTTCAAAAATCTGAACAAGGCGGATTACGATTTGTAGATATGTTTTTATTTCCTGCGGGAACAATTGTATCAAGTGGAACAAGTTGTTCTGAACAGGGTTCTGGAAGATGGTTACCTAAACCATCAGATACTCTTAATAAATTTATCTTAATGTCAAAACCAAGCGTCGGTTACAAAAATATACCTTTACTTTGGATTGATATGATGGATGTAAGTAAAATAATTGGATTTATTTTACCAGATTGGATTGCTGACGTTCTTCCAGGGGAATACCCTATTCATACCAAAGACGGTGTAGTTGAACAGAACTTTAAAGGTAGAGTTCTTAAAGTTGTAACAGGAGATTTTAAATTATTTAAAATTCCTGTTCCTTATGGACACATTTGGGATTCATTTTTAAGAGTATTTTTAGGACTTATCTTTGGAATTTTAATTGGAGTTCCACTTGGATTGTTTATGGGTTTAAATAGATTTGCTAAAGGTTTCTTTGATCCTTTAATTGAGCTTTACAGACCTGTACCACCATTAGCATGGGCTCCTTTAATCATTTCAGTTTTAGGTATCGATAATACTGGAAAAGTATTCTTGTTATTTATGGTCTCATTATCAATCATGATTATCTCTGCACGAGCTGGTGCATCTGGAACTCAACTATCAAAAATTCATGCAGCTCATTCGCTCGGTGCATCCAAAAAACAAATTTTAAGATACGTAATCTTTCCTAATTCTTTACCGGAAATTCTTACAGGAATAAGAGTGGCGGTTGGAATGTGTTGGGGAACTCTTGTTGCAGCTGAATTTTTAGCTGGTACTACAGGAATTGGATTTGTTGAAAATGTCGCAAAAAAATATTTCCAATATGAAGTTATTTGGATAACTATATTCATTATGGGTATGCTGGGACTATTATTCGACGTTACATTAAGAAAAATAATAGATAAAACTATCCCATGGCGTGGAAAAGGTTAATTCTATTTCTATTTATATTTTCAGTATCAGCTGAAGCATCAGAATTAAAAATAAATAAAATTACAGATTTAGATGCTCCTTGGGGCTCAACTTTCATATCTGATAAAGAATTATTGATTACTGAGAAGTCAGGAAAAATTAAATTAATAGAACTGAGCGCCGGAAATGTTTCAGAAGTAACTCATAATCTTAAAATATTAGAGGACGGTCAAGGAGGTTTATTAGATATTTTATATAAAGATGATGTTGTTTTTGTTAGCTACTCAGAGGATCACGGAAAATTTAAATCTACTACTTCTATTGCAAGAGCAAATTTAGATAGAGGAGAATTAAAATTTGAAAATATATTTGTTGCTCAACCCCCTATTAACTCAGGTTATCATTTTGGTTCTAGACTAGCAGTTAAAGATGAATTTCTTTTTGCATCCGTTGGTGAAAGAGGACAAGGAATGATAGCACAAGATCCAACTCAACATCCGGGCAGCATTATTAGAATTAAGCTTGACGGGAATATTCCAAAAGATAATCCTAAATTTATAGATAAAAAAGATTGGTTACCCGAAATATTTCAAATTGGTGTTAGAAACCCACAAGGTTTAACAGTATCTCCTTTTGATCAAAAAGTTTATGCGAGTAATCATGGTGCAAAAGGTGGTGATTGGTTTGGAGAAATTAAAAAAGGTGAAAATTATGGATGGAAAATATTAGGATGGGGTGGAACAAATTATAGTGGAACTAAGATAGGACCAAAATGGATGCCAGGTTACACAAAAGCTATTAAATATTGGGTTCCTTCAATTGCAACAAGTGCAATAACAATTTATAAAGGTAATGAATTTAAAGAATGGAATGGTCAAGCATTAGTAACATCTTTAAAAGATATGTCTTTGAGAAAGCTTGATTTTTCTGACACAAAAAATGTGCAAGAAGAAATTGTATTTCAAAATCAAATTGGAAGAATTAGAGATATTCAGGTTGATCCCGTCAATGGAAAGATTTATTTTCTTGGTCAGGACGGTCTATGGTTGATGGAAAAAAACTAAAAAAAATTGTTATCCAAATTTTAAAAAAAAGAGGATTGAGTCTTTCACATGCAACAATAAGTGCTAATGCTTTAATTAATGCTGAATATGTGGGTGCATATGGTCATGGAGTATCAAGACTTAAGATGTATTGTGAAAGAATTAAAAAAAAAGTTATTAATCCAAAACCAAAAATTAAGATTAAAAAAATATCTAACTCGATATCTTTTATTGATGCTGACAATTCAATTGGATTTGTTGCAGCAGATACAGCTATTAAGACTTTAATTAAAAATACAATAAAGACAGGTATAGGATTAGTCGGTGTAAAAAATTCGGGACATTATGGTTTGTCAGGTTATTACGTCGAACAAGCTGTTAAGAAAAATTTAATGGTTTGGTGTTTTACTAATGCACCACCTGCAATTGCCCCTTATGGAGCAAAAAAAACATTGTTTGGGACTAATCCAATTTGTTTTGGAACTCCTTCAGGAGGAAAGGTTCCATTTATTTTAGACTCATCGGTTTCAATGATTAACAGAGGTATTATAAGAGTTGCTGCTAGACTTGGTAAAAAAATTCCTGCTGGTGTCGCCTTAGATAAAAATGGAAATCTTACCACTGATGCTAAAAAAGCTTTAAAAGGAGTTCAGCTTCCAATAGCTGGTTTTAGAGGGTCAGGTCTTGCATGGATGGTTGATATTTTAAGTGGAGTTATTACAGGGGCTGCTCATGGCGGAAAAGTTAGAGACCCATTTGATGATTTTAGGGGACCACAAAATGTTGGACATTTATTTTTAGCTTTTAAACCTAATATCTTTATTGGAAAAAATTATATCAAAAGAATAAAAGAAAATATAAGGATTATAAAAAAACTTCCACGAGCTAAAGGTTTTGCATCAATTTCTTATCCAGGAGAAAATAAAGCAAAAAGATTTTCGAAATACTCTAAAAAGAAAATTAATTTACCGAGAGAAATAGAAAAAGATTTAGAAAAATTAATTGCTACTTCTTCTTAATAAAAATACAAAAGTAAATCCAGTTATATACATTATAAGAGCATAGGCGCCAGTTGGAATTGCATACAATATATCAGATCCAAATATTTGAGTAGAAACAAAAAGAGCTAAAGTTCCATTTTGCAAGCCACATTCTAAAGCAATACATTTAAGTTGTTTAACTCCAGATGCAAAAATTTTACCAAGATAAAATGCAATAACCATCATGGTAACATTTAAAAGCAAGGCTATAAGACCTGCTTGTTTCAATAAATTTATTAAGTTTTCTCTTTCTTCATAAAATGCAGCAAAGAAAAAAACTGCAAACAAGACAATATTAAGTTTATTAAATATTTCTACTTTTGAAGCCACAAAATTTTCTGCAAATTTTCTTATAATCATTCCTAATATAACTGGCACAGTAACAACTAAAAACATCTTAATTGCGATACCAATCATTGATATATTTTCTGCAATATTGGTAATTCCAAACAAATCAGCAGATGTAAAAATTATAAAAGGGACTGTAATAATACTTAATAAACTTATTATCGCTGTTAAAGAAATTGATAGTGCTACATCCCCATCAGCAAATTTAGTCATAATATTTGAAGTAACTCCTCCTGGTGCAGCAGCAATAATCATTACTCCAATTGCAATTTCTGGAGGTGTTTTTAAAATTATAATTAATGAATAAGCAACGAGAGGAAGAATTATTAACTGTGAAACAAAACCAATAATAAAATCTTTAGGTGTTTTTAATACTCTTGTAAAATCTTCAGGTTTTAAACCTAATCCTAAACCAAGCATTATTAATGCAAGGATTATCGGTGTTATTTTTGTTACAATTTCCATAGCTTATATTATCACAAATATGCTCAAATTCCTTTATACTCACTATAAAAACAATTATAAGATTTTTAATGATTTCAGATAAGCAAATAGTGTGTCCTAACAATCTTTTGGATGCATCTAGCAAAAAGAAGGGTGTGAGTGCAGCGATTGTAAATGCTGGAAAGCCCTTACCTATGCTTTCAGTCATGGACGCTGTTAAAGAAAATTTGATTAAACCAATTTTTATTGGAGACAAACAAGAAATTCAAAAATGTGCTGAAGAAATTAAATTTGATATTTCCCAGTATGAAATCATTCATGAGCCAGTGGAAAATAATACTGCAATTGTAGCCGCTAAATTAGCAAAAACAGGAAAGATAAAAATTATTGTTAAAGGTCATATTCATACAGATATATTAATGAAAGAAGTTTTAAAAAGAGAATATCAACTTTTAGGAAAAACTAGGCTTAGTCATATATGGCATATGACATTAAACAAAGAAGATAAACCTCTAATTATAACTGATGGTGCTTTAAATGTTATGCCAAATGTTAAAACTAAAATGCATATTTTAAAAAATGTAATTGGCTTTTCAAAAAGGATAGGAAACAATAGACCTAAGGTTGCAGTTTTATCCGCCACAGAAGAAGTTTTAGATAGTATACAAAGTTCAATGGAAGCAAAAGAAATTACTGAATTATCAAAAAAAGAAAAATTAGATGCTGATGTTTTTGGACCTTTAGCCTTTGATAATTGTATTTCTAAAAAATCAGCTTCCATAAAGGGAATAAAAAACATTGTTGCAGGTGATGCTGATGTTTTGTTAGTTCCAAGTGTTGAAACTGGAAATGCTTTGGTTAAAATGATGATTTATTTTATGGGAGCGTGCGCGGCAGGAGTTGTAGTTGGTGGAAAAGTTCCTGTTGTAATAACAAGTAGATCAGATGAGGCAGTTGCAAGGTTAGCTTCTATAGCTGCAGCAGTTGTTGCATTAGATTAAGAATGAAATATAAATTTATATAAATGACAATTAAATATTTAAAAAAGGCAACTAAAACAGCTTCAACGGATGACACTAAAACTAAAGAGATTGTTCAAAATCTTTTAAAAGAACTTGAAAAATCAAAAGAAGAAGGCTGTAGAGAATTAACAAAAAAGTTTGACAAATACGATGGTGAAATAATTGTTTCTAAAGAAAAAATTGAGGATATTAAAAAGAAATTAGATCAAAAGACCAAGGACGATATTAAGTTTTCTTATGATAGAGTTAAAAAATTTGCTGAAGCTCAATTAAAAAATTATGGACAAGACTTCGAAGTAGAACTTTCAAATGGCTTATATGCTGGACAAAAATTGGTCCCTGTAAATACAGCTGGATGTTATATACCTGGAGGAAGATACGCACATATTGCTTCTGCTGTTATGAGTGTAACTACTGCGAAAGTAGCTGGAGTAAAAAACATTATCGCATGCAGTCCACCAAAAGAAAATATAGGTGCCCACCCTTCTATAATTTATACAGCTGACTTATGTGGGGCAGATGTAATTTTAAATTTAGGTGGTGTGCCAGCAATTGCTGCAATGACTTATGGTTTATTTGGTAACGCCCCTGCTGATATTTTAGTTGGACCTGGAAATCAATTTGTTGCTGAAGCTAAAAGAATTTTGTTTGGCAAAGTCGGTATTGATTTATTTGCTGGACCAACAGAAATTGGAATTATAGCTGATGAAACTGCAGATCCAGAGATTGTTGCGGTTGACTTAGTAGGACAAGCTGAGCATGGTTATAACTCGCCTGCTTGGTTATATACTACAAGTCAAAAGTTGGCTGACGCTGTAATGAAAAGAGTTCCTGAACTAATTGAAGAATTACCAGAAGTACCAAGATTAAGTGCCGAAGCAGCATGGAGAGATTATGGTGAAGTTATTTTGTGTGATACTAATGAAGAAATGGTCAAAGTGAGTGACGATTATGCTCCTGAGCATTTAGAGTTACAAACAAAAAATTTAAAATGGTTTCATGATAATTTAAAAAATTATGGGTCATTATTTATAGGTGAAGAAACGACTGTTGCTTATGGTGATAAATGTTCTGGAACTAATCACATATTACCTACTAAGGGAGCTGGAAAATATACGGGTGGTTTATTTGTAGGTAAGTTTATTAAGACTCTTAGTTTTCAAAGAATGACTAAAGAATCTACAAAAGAAGTTGGTGCTGCTGCTGCTAGGATTTCGAGATATGAAGGAATGGAAGCGCATGCAAGAACTGGTGATGTAAGGCTTAGAAAATACGGTTATTCCAATTAAAAGTTCATTTTAAAATTTACTGGATAGAGATAAATTGGCACTATTATTTTCTTGGTTTGAAAAATCATTTTCTAAATTAAACTCCATGTCAAAAAGATCTAGCGCTTTAGAAATCCTAAAGTTTGAAGACATATCGTTATCAAGATCTAATACAAGCTCTGTTTCTTTTTTATATAAAAAGCCTGCTGATAATGTAAATTTATTAATAAAACCATGGCCCTTAATCTGTTGTCTTTCGTAATCAGTACTAATCGTTAATCCTTGTTCATGCTTTAAATCTAAACCAAGTCCTGCTGTGTATATATCTCTATTTTTGTTATCAGCTTGATATTCAAAACTTTCGCTATCTGATACATAACTTGTAACCACTTTAGAGTTTGAGGCAAACTCTTTACCATATTCAAGATTGACTCTAGATTTTACATTTGAGTTTTGTAAATTAATGTCTCTATCAATTAGTACACCTAAAGAAGCCATTAAAGATTTAATATCTTGATCATTATAGCTAATAGCATTAGTGCCACTTTCGGTATAGCTATCAAGCGCTGTATAACTTCCATCAATACTTCCTATTGAACTAACAGTTAAGTCACCACCTTCATACTCTCTACCAATATCAAGTGAACCAAAAACTTGCTTACCATTACGGTCACCGGTATGAGTGTTGGTGTTTCCTTCGTCTTTCCTTACGATATCACTATCTAAATAACTAACTCCAAAAACATGTTTTAAAAAATTCTTGTCTTCTAAACTATTAATCCCATAAACAGAAAAACTTAAAGCATTGGTGTCAACTGCAGAACCAAAGGTTCCAATATCAACATCAGTGTTACCCACTCTTACAGCTACTCCTAATATTTGGTCTTCATCCATTTTTCTATCGGCACCTACAGTTATACCAAATCCATCTATATCTTGTGCAGAGCTTAAGGAAGTCTCACCAATTTTTCCAAAACTAATACTACCTTCAGTCCATGCTTCCCAGTCATTAGGTAAAATTTGATCTAACTTTTTAATTGGATCGAATTTAGCTTGAGTAGAACTTGCAACATTATTCGATACTTTCTTAAATAATTCATTTTGAAAGAGCAACTCTATTCTTTGAGCGCTCGTGTTTTGATATTTATTTGCTCTTAATATATCTAGTCTTTTAAAAGTAGCCACTCTTGTATCTTCAGCAAACTTTTTAGCAGTATTAATTTGTGCATCATTTATACCTCTTACATCTTTAATTTTTGGTGGCTCTTCACATTTTCCTGAACTAGTAACTTTAAAAGCACAGCTTAAAGTATATTCATTTATATCATCACCATCATTACTTACCACAAACATTTTGGTACCAGTAATATTAAAAGCTATACCTTGAGGATTGGTAGCTTGACTACTAATATCAAAACTACCTACATGAGTTACAGTTGATGTTAAATCAAAACCTGTTGATAATGTATACGCGTTTATTTCATTACCATTATCACCTACCACAAACATCTTGGTTCCATCATTATTAAAAGTAAGACCCCTAGGAACACCATCTTGATCGGTAATATCAAAACCTGTTCCATCTCCATTTATGTCATTGAAAGTTGCAGTTGATAAATCAAAACCTGTAGATAGTGTATATACATATATCTCATCATCAGTATTACCTATATAATACATTATGGTTCCATCATTATTAAAAGCAATACCTCTGGTCAATTCATCTTGAGCACTAACGTCAAAACCTGTTCCGTCTCCATTTATGTCATTAAAAGTTGCAGTTGATAAATCAAATCCTGTAGATAGTGTATATTCATTTATATCATCACCATCATTACCTATCACAAACATCTTGGTTCCATCATTATTAAATTTAATAAATTGAGGTGTAGTATCTTGCCCACTTATGTCAAAACCTGATCCATCTCCATTTATGTCATTGAAAGTTGCGGTTGATAAATCAAAAGCTGTTGATAATGTATATTCATTTATATCATTATCAGTATCACCTACCACAAACATCTTGGTTCCATCATTGTTAAAAGCAATACCTCTAGGCGTAGTATCTTGAGCACTAACGTCAAAACCTGATCCATCTCCATTTATGTCATTGAAAGTTGCCTCTGCTTGAACTTTACTAACAAAAGTTAAATTAAAGATTAGAAATAATATAAATATTCTTTTCAAGACATTCATAGCTAAAAAAAGAAACTAATAACAAAGGTAAACCCTAAGAGAAAGCTTAAATACTGCCCATTTTATTTAAAATTTAATGGCAAGCTATATTAAATTTTTTTAATCTCCAATAATTATAAGGCCAAGGTGTAACAAAACCTACTATCAACATCAGTGGGACAACCCACCAAGTTAATATTGCTCCACCTGTTAAAAGATAATCTGTTAAATTCATTGCAACTTCCATACTGATCATAGATATAAAACTCATACCTATTGCCGTATTGAATGCTTTTTTAAAATCAAAATTTTGTTTCATAAGTATAACTGTTTCTAAAATTATACTTGTGATTAATCCATTGATAATTGCTAAAGTCATTATTCCAAGAACTGGAAATGGAATTTTAGTTAATTGAAAAAATAAGATTGTTCCAAAATCACCGATGGAGCACCCAAGTAAACACCACGCAGTATTTTTTGCACTTCTTTTCCATGTATGTTTACACGACCAATTAAAAGATAAACTTTCTGAACTCACTAAAAATTATTTTAAGTCTACGTTAGCTACCATTCCAATTTGATAGTGGCCAGGCACATTGCAAGCAATTTCAATATTCATAGCATTGTCAAACTTCCAAACTAAATCTCCTTTTTCATTTGGAGCTAAAAGAACACTATTACTATGTGAGTGGCCCATTGCTTTATCCATCTTTGCCATTTTTTTCATTTTCTCTCTATCGATAGAGTCAGCTAATAAAATTTCGTTCTCAACCATTCTTTCCATTTCAGGCTGATGTTTTTTATGCATCATTGCATTAGCAATATTAAATTCATGTACAAGGTTGCCTGCATTAACTACTTCAAACTTTATCGTTTCACCTTTTTTAATACTAAATGATTTTGGTTCATAATAATTGTCATACATCTTTACTTTAATTGTTCTATCTACTTCAGAAAGTTTTCCTTTTGAACCAATCATCATATTTTTATCTGCAAATGAGGCTGATGTAAAAATAAAAAAAACAGATAGGTATGTAAAAATTTTATTCATTATTAATTCTTTACTTCTAAATTATCTTTTGTTTTCATTTCTTTTTGAGTTGTATTAACTTTTTCTTTAGTTTTCCTTTCATCAATAACATCAGCAAAACTGTGATTTACATCTCTATGTCCTGCCTCATCGTCTCTAATAACTTTTACAACATCTTTTAATGTTGCATGCAAAGGTAAGTTCCAATAATTTATTGCAACTTCTGGAGCAGGTTGATCTTTTATTTTGCCAGTTTCTAATTCATGTAAATATTCTGTGTAACTTCTGACAGCTTCCTCTTCAAAGTAACCCACTATTCTATGTGCAGTTCTTTGAGAAACTAAATAAATAATTGCATAAGTAATTATGAAAATAAACTGTGCAATCATTATTACAATTCTTTCTATGAAAGTTGGTTTTGCAATATGAATGAATGTCATTAAATGCATTCTTTCATTTTCAGCTTCATCTAAAAGAGTTTTGATCCACCCTTTGTCATCTTCCATTTTTCTAAGAGATTTTAAATGGATTAACATTCCAGCAACCATACCAGGAACCGCTGCTACAGTTTCTAATACAACTGCTCTATGTCCGTACCTTTTTTTGAAAAAAGTATCTGCAAGGAACCTTAAAAATTTTGTGAAAGATAAAGCTACCTTGTCACTAAAATTACTCGGTTTATAATGGCTATCCAAATTGCTCATACTATCTATTTAATAATTTTTAATGAAAAACCAATAGGTCTTAATATCACCCTAAAACCCTTAAAAACTAACAATAATAATTGTAATTATATAATTAAATAACCCACAAAAACCGAGGAAATTAATATCAACAATAATACAATCCAAGATATTTTTCTAAACTTCATGAGTCCAATTTTTTCATCGCGTGGTACTTTTATAATGTCATATTGACCGAAACCCATAAAGTGACCAATGTAAATGGATTCTATAAAGGTTACTATTAAAACTGAAATAGCGTTTATATAAGCTGTAAAAATAAACCAATCAAATATGTTTAAATAAGGCATATCAGGAATCTTTGATGCAGCAGCAACGAGATTGAATGCAACAAGGGATAAAACTAAAGTAATACAAACTGAAATTCTATAAAACTCGAAAGGTAAAAATATTGTAAAATAAGTAACTAATATTATCATAACTATTGGCATAATAAATTTAAAAACAAAACTAATAGAATTTCTTTCTATTAAAAATTCAGTAGTAATAGAGTGTTTCGCATAATCTGAGTAAACATCAACTAAAGTTGATGATATTGGAAAAGATATATATCGCTTAATTGTAAAGCCAGGAAAAGAAATATTGTCATAATCATTTTTTTTTGTTTCTTCTAAAAGAATTTTAAATCTATCCGATCTCTCCATATATAATTTATCATAAATTCCTGATGAAATATTGAATCTCAATTCATGTGTATCAAATGGGTAAAGTCTATAATCAAAATCTGGAATAGCATAATCAACTTTTTCATCATAAAAAACATATTCTATTGTACCATCATAATATATAAGTATTTTTGGTTCTTCATTTGTCTCAACTTTTAAATGATTGTCATACGTCATTTTAAAATCGAAAAATTTTCCACTTTTTATTCCAGAGTTTAAATTATACTCACATACAACTACTTTTTTTGTTTTTGAAATAGCAACTGTCTCATTAATGTTCGACAATTCTTCAGAGAAGTCTTGGGCAGCTAAAGCTTGAAAAATAATTTTTTCTAAATTTGGCTCTTTATAAGAAAAATTTCTTTGATCAAGAGCAACAGTTAAAATAGCTTTCTCTTCATCAATATTTACCCTTTTTATATTATGAAAAACTTTTAAAAGAACTTCGTCTCTTAATTTTTTTTTATCACCAAAATTAATATTCTCATAAATCGTTCCACAAGTTTTATTAGAAAACAATTGTTGAAAGATTAATCTTTTTTCAGCTTCTAACATTGAAACTTCTATTGCAAAAGATTTTGAAAATATAAAAGTCGATAAAAAAATTACTAAAAAAAATAATATTTTTTTCATCTATCTAAAAAGGATTTTAATTAATTAATTCTTTTAAAGTCAACGTCAACTTTACTGTAATCAACCATTAGATATCCACTTGAGTGCATTTCTGTAGCCCAAAGTACCTCTTGAGCCATTACCCCGACATAATCAGTTGAGCTTCCAATATAATTAAATTTATAAATATTTATACCTGAGGCTGACATTCCAACTTTCTCTATGTTTGTTTTTAATCTTATATCAGAAAAGAATTTTTTGACTTTCTTTCCAGTATTTTTAGCTTTCCTAGCTGCATCATTTGCTCTTCTTCTTGCATCAGCTGCTGCTTGTTCAGCTCTTCTTCTTGCTTCAGCTGCTTGTTGCTCTGCTCTACGTCTTGCTTCAGCTGCTTGTTGTTCTGCTCTACGTCTTGCTTCAGCTGCTGCTTGTTCAGCTCTTCTTCTTTGTTCTGCTGCTGCTGCTTCTGCTCTACTTCTTGCATCAGCTGCTGCTTGCTCAGCTTTTCTTCTTTGATCTGCTGCTGCTGCTTCTGCTCTACGTCTTGCCTCAGCTGCTGCTGCCTCTGCTTTCTTTTTAGCTTCTGCTGCTGCTTGTTCTGCTTTCTTTTTAGCTGCGGCTGCTGCTGCTTCAGCTTTCTTTTTAGCTGCGGCTGCTGCTGCTTCAGCTTTCTTACGAGCTTCCTCTGATGCTCTTTTTGCTGCTGCTTCAGCTTTTCTTTTGGCTGCTGCTGCTGCCTCTGCTGCTTTACGTTTTTGTTCTTCAGCTGCTTTCTTTGCGGCAGCGGCGGCTGCTTCTGCTTTCTTTTTAGCTGCAGCGGCTGCTTCTTCTGCTTTCTTTTTAGCTGCGGCTGCTGCTTGCTCAGCTTTCTTTTTAGCTTCTGCGGCTGCTTTCTTTGCTGCCCTCTCTGCTTTCAATTTTGCTTCGATAGCAGCTTGCTTAGCAGCTTCTGTTGCTCTCTTTTGAGCTTCTGCTGCTGCTGCTGCAGCTGCTTCTGCTTTCTTTTTAGCTGCTTCTGCTGCACGTTTAGATTTTAATTGAGCTTCTTTTGCTGCTGCCTCTGCAGCTTTTTTTGCTGCGGCTGCTGCTGCCTGAGCATTAACTTTATCACTAATTGCAGATGCTGGGACATTCAAACTTGCTAATCTCACTGTTTGACTAGCTACATTAGTTGCTTGAGAAATTGCTTTTTTTTGTATCTTCCCTTTTTTTAATGCTTTAACCGTTTTATTTCCTATTTTTTTACCCTGGTTAACCCCTTGAGTTACAGCTTTAGCTGCTTTCTTTTTAGTTTCACGAACTTTTAATTTTTCTTGAATTTTTCCTTTGGCTGCTGCGTTTATAACATTACCCACAGCATCTATTTCTTTTTTCACTCCTAATTGTTTAGCTTGATCATCTATTGCGCTTCTAACTAACTTAGCTTCTTTAGATGTTGTAACTTGTCCTGCAGCTTGAAGTGTGCCTTCAATTGGTTTTGCTTTATAAACATCTTGAGCGATCGCAAAAGTATCTACCTCAACTGCAAGGGAAATCTCTGCACCAACACCAAGTCTTGCACCAATGTCTACTTCTGCTGAAACAACACCATCTGTTCCAACTGAAGCTCCTCCACCAATTTCGCCTCCAACTGAAGTTCCTATTGAAGCACCACTACCTACAGTAGCTCCACCATATTTTCCATCAACTCCAGCTTCACCTGTTGCTTCAACTGCTGCTCCCGCGTACGCTTCTGCTCCTCCTTCAGCGCCTGCTTGGCCATCATTTAAACCTATGAAACCTCCCGCTTCTGCTCCTGCGCCTGCTGTTGCGGAAACTCCTCCTGTTGCACTCGCATCTGTATTGCTATCTAAACTTCCTGAAACTCCGGCTGTAGCTTCTGCGCCAACTGATGCTCCAACACTTCCTTCTGCTGTAACTGCTGTATTTGTAACTTCAGCGCCTGCTGATGCACCTGCCTCTGCACCTACCGATGCTCCAGCTTCTGCTGTTACTCCGCCAACAGTTGTGCTTGCTCCTGCTTCTGCGCCAACTGATGCTCCTGCTTCTGCAGAAACACTTGTGTCTGTAACTTCAGCTCCTGCTGAAGCCTCTGCGCTTGTAGACGCCGATGCTTCTGAGGAAATCTCGACACCCCCTACTGAAGTAGAGGAACTTGTGCTTGCTTCAACACCTGCCTCAACACCTGTAAAAACAGCTTCGTCTCGTGCAAAAACTTTTGAATATGTTAGGTTAAATAAAAAAATAAATAGAATTAGAAAAAAAAACTTTTTCATCAAAAAATTATATAACAAATATTTTTTTTTGTATACAAATCAACGCACAACTTAAGATTGAAAAAAAATAATTATTAATTTTTATCTAAACTTATTGATTTTGAGATACCAAGTGAAATTGCATCATCAATATAATCGTAATTAATTATATTAGACTCTGAAAATACTTTTTCATAAGAGATATTCATCACAAGATTTTTATTAGGATCAAGAACTGGGAGAAAATCACCTACTGCTTTACTTAAAGAAAGATCAACAGTATTTACTGCATCAGATCTTAAAATGTTTGAATTTATAGAAGTATCTATTTTTTTATAATCAGTAAAAGTTAGAGTATTTCCAACTGAAATGTAAGCCCATGGATAAGCAAAATTTACTGACAGTCCTAATTCATAAGATTCTAAGTCATTGCCAGCATCAACTACAACATCAGAGTCTGAGTAAGTAAGACTAGTTGATGTTGATATTATATCATTTTTATAAAAATTATGACTTAAGGAATACGAACTTCCAAAAGAATTATAATCACCAATTGCTGGGTAAGTTGAATTATGATTATACTTTGTATTACTGTATGAATATCCGTAACTGATTTTATTTCGTTTTCCCACTGGTATTCCTACATCAAAACCATAAAGGTATGAAAGCATTTCTGCACTATGTTTATTTTCGTACTTACTCATCATCAGATAAGGCGCAAAATTTTGATTTCCAAAATAGGTATCTAAAGCAAACACAGCTCCATAATTATCATAATCGCTTGAGTTACTTTGCACCTGATCAGAGTTACCTACACTTGTGTTAATCATTAAAGAGGATCTTTCACCTAGGAATCTAAATGCTGTTAAACCAAATCCTGATGTGTAAGTTTTATCAAATCTTGCATCACCAAATTCTGATAAAGCATCATCACTACTTTGTAATCTTGTTTTAGAAACTGAACCAACATTGTTATCTTGATTAAGACCAAAAGATATACTTGCGGATAAACTCCATTTCGAAGGCTCTTCAGGTTCACCATGAACAAAATTAAATGACGACTCAAATTCTTTAGCTAGCTGCAATTCATTTTCTGTTGAGCTTGGATTTTTTTTAATTTCATCAATTAAAGCTAAAGCTTCATTCGTATTTCCAATTTTCTTATAAATTCCTATCAAATCAAATTTTATTTTATTATTATTTGGATACATCTTAATCATTCTTTTAAGAGTATTTATTCCTTCGTTTACGTTGCCAGCTTGGAATTGCTGTCTAGCGAATTTATAGTTTGTTTTTAAATCTTTTGGGTTTTGCATCACTTGGCCAAATGCCGTAATCTTTTTTGCTATTAATTCCTTTTCAACATGATTTGAAATTGAGATTTTTGCGATTTCTTCCATGTTTGATAGCAATGCTGAAGCGTTGCTTAAATTTGGAGCTATTAATACTGGTTTCTTAACTTTTGCTATTTTTACTATTTCTTCATTAATGTCCTCTTCAATAATTTTTTTTGTATTTTCCTTTTTTTTTATTACCTTTTCTTTAAGCTTAAAAAAATTATCTAAAGAATTTGACAATAAGTTTTCTCGATAATTTATTAAGTTTTCAATTAAACTATTATCTGTTTTATTCATATTCTTAAGTAAAATATCATATTGAGAGGGACTTTCTTGATAACTATATCTATTCAAAAATTTTTGTATAAATTCTTCGGAGTTTAAACGCGGCACATCTAAATTTTCTCTTTTAAAATTTTCGCTTGATCCAACAGGAATTGTTTTTGTAGTCTCTGATACTAAGGATAATAATATTACTATTGCTAAAACTATTAATAATAAAAATTTATTAGAGACTGATTTTTCTATTTTATTCCTAGTAGTCATTGTTTTTTAAAACAAATTTTAGGACGTTTTTTGGTTAATTACCATAGATAACCTTCTTGGAAAGTTTCCCTCATCAAATCTAATTATTCCAAGATTTTTGTAACCATTTAAAAGTTTCTTTATTTTTTCATCAGAGAAAAAATGAACTATAAATCCGTTCATTTCATATAAATCTTCTCCAATATGTGATCCCTTTTGAAAATCTCCATCAGAAGTATTTCTCACTGTATAGATATTAATACCATCATCTTTAAGTTTGAGATTAATCTTATAATTTAATGCTTCTAATTCACTTAGTGTTAATGCCATGCAATACAACATATGAGAATAACAGCCATCAAAGTTTTTTCTGATAAAACTAAAATCTTTTCTAATATCAAATACTTCAGCAGTTATAAGTTTATCTAAGCCAAATTTTTTTGATTTTTTATTTATCGTGTCTATTGCACATGGACTAAAGTCTAATGCGTAAACTTTGATATTATTATTTGCAAAGTACATTGTGTCTCTGCCTAATCCAGCACCTAACTCTAATATATTTTTAATATTATATTTTTTGAATATTTCTAAAGATTTTTTTGCTGAATAACTCGGTTCTAAACCAAACATCTCAGGCTTACTTGAGAAATTACTTTCCCAATGCTGAGATTGTTGGTTTAAAAGTTTTTTATCCAATCTACTTAGATGGATCTGGAACTTTTCTTAAATAAGGTTTAATTGCATTCCAACCTTTAGGAAACAATTTTTTAGCTTCATCATCCTTTACAGCAGGAACGATGATAACTTCCTCACCTTTTTTCCAATCTGCTGGAGTAGCCACTTTATGTTTTGCAGTCAGCTGCATAGAATCTATTGATCTCAATAGTTCTAAAAAATTTCTTCCAGTTGCCATTGGGTAAGTTAAGAACAAGCCAATTCTTTTATCAGGTCTTATAATGAAAACTGTTCTAACTGTTTGGTTGTCTACTGCAGTTCTCCCCATTGAAGTTGTTCCTGCATCACCTTCTAACATATTATAAAGTTTTGCAATTTTAAGATCCTCATCAGCTATAATTGGATAGTCTGGTTTTTTTCCAGTTACATCTTTTATATCCTCTAACCACTTTACATGATCTGAAACCGGATCAACACTTAAACCAATAACTTTTACATTTCTTTTTTCAAATTCAGGTTTTAATTTTGCAAGAGAACCTAATTCTGTTGTGCAAACAGGTGTAAAGTCTTTTGGGTGTGAAAATAAGACACCCCAACTATCACCTAGCCATTCATGAAATGAAATATCGCCAATTGTTGTTTTAGCTTTAAAGTCAGGCGCTAAACTATTTATTTTTAGAGTCATTTACATCTCCTTTTTAAAAACAAATTATATGCAAGATTGATTTGCTATGCAATTTTTTATAAGATGATAATTAATATGATTTTTAAACAACTATTCGATAATAAGTCTTCAACCTATACGTACATACTGTCAAGCGGTGAAGGTCGTGAAGCTTTAATAATCGATCCGGTAATAGAACACACTGAAGAATATATAAAACTTTTAGAAAAACTAAAATTAAAATTGGTAAAAGTAATTGATACACATATTCATGCTGATCATATTACTGGACTTAATGAGTTAAGTAAGAGAACTAGTTGCACAAAAATAATGGGTGAAAATTCTAAATCTGAAGTGGTTGACTTAAGGGTAAAAGAAAATGAAAAAATTAAACTAGATGGAGTAGAGCTTAAAGTTTTGTATACTCCTGGACACACAGATTGTTCGTATAGTTTTTTGATGAAAGACAGAGTTTTCACTGGAGACACTTTGTTGATTAATGGGACTGGGAGAACTGATTTTCAAAATGGAAATGCTAAACAACAATACGACTCATTATTTAATAAATTGCTTAAACTTCCAGAGAACACTATAGTTTTTCCTGCACACGATTATAATGGGAAAAAAAATTCTACAATTGGAAACGAAATAAAAAATAATCCAAGATTACAAGTTAATTCAATAGATCAATATGTTGAGATCATGAACAATTTAAAATTAGCTAATCCAAAAATGATGGATGTTGCTGTACCTGCAAACGTAAAAGGCCTTACTTTAAATCAAATTTAAAGCGACAAAATTTGGGTTGATTATCAGGTTATTAGCTCTATAAATCAATTATGGCTTGCGACAATTCAAAATGTATTTGCACAAACTGCACTGACGATACGTGTGCTTGCGACAGGGATATGCAATGTAATTGCAAACCTGAAGGTGTTTGTTGTTGTTGCAATTAGTAAGCTAAATTAATTTCACAGTATACAGTATTATGAATGAATTTTTAGAATCGATAATTAAGAGAGATCCAGCTGCCAAATCAAAGTTAAGTATCATCTTAACCTATCCTGGTGCTAAGGCTGTTTTTTTCCACAAAATTGCAAACTTTTTTGCAATTGCAAAATTTCATTTAGTTGCAAGAATAATCTCTCAGTTTTCAAGATTTTTAACTGGAATAGAAATTCATCCAAAAGCAAACATTGGTAAAAATTTATTTATAGATCATGGGATGGGAGTTGTGATTGGTGAAACTTCAGAAATTGGAGATAATGTAACGATCTATCACATGGCAACGCTAGGTGGTATCTCACCAAGCGTAAATTCTAATGAACAAAGAAATATAAAAAGACATCCTACACTTAAAGATAATGTTGTAGTTGGGTCTGGTGCACAAATACTTGGACCAGTGACTGTAGGCAAAAATGCAAAGATTGGGGCGAACGCAGTTGTCACAAAAGATGTTCCAGAAAATGCAGTGATGGTTGGAATACCAGCAAAGAATGTTGGAGAAACTTCAGGTTCAGATGAGAATTTTAAACCTTATGGTATAACTCCTGAAAGTGATAAAAATTAATATGAAAAATGCTCAAAATAATTTTATTGAAGGGATTGGTAATACACCATTAGTAAAATTAAGAGCTGCATCCGAAATTACTGGATGCAATATTTATGGTAAAGCAGAATACTTAAATCCAGGTGGATCTGTAAAAGATAGAGCCGCTTTAGCATTAATTAAAGATGCTCAAGAAAAAAAATTAATTTCAAAAGGTGGAACGATTGTTGAAGGTACTGCAGGTAATACTGGTATTGGCCTTTGTCTTATTGGTAATTCGATTGGGTATAAAACAATCATTGTGATGAATGATAATCAAACTCAAGAAAAAAAAGATATGTTGAAAAATATGGGCGCAGATTTAAGACTTGTTGAACCAAAACCTTTTAAAGATGATGGTAACTACGTAAAAGTAGCAGGTAGACTTGCTGATGAATTAAAGAGTAGCAATAATCATGGAGTGGTTTGGGCTAATCAATTTGATAACACTGCCAATTCTAAAGGACATTATGAAACAACTGGACCTGAAATATGGATGCAAACAGACGGAAAAGTTGATGGTTTTGTCTGCTCGTCTGGTACGGGAGGAACAATTGCTGGTGTAAGTAGTTTTTTAAAAGAAAAAAACAAAAATATTAAAATTTATTTATCAGATCCTGCTGGATCATCACTTTATAACTATATTGAAAACGGAGAATTAAAAGGTGAGGGTAATTCTATTACTGAAGGTATTGGGTCAAGTAGGATTACAGCCAATTTTGCTGAAGCAAAAATTGATGGTGCTTTCTCTATAGAAGATAAAGAGTCTTTACCTGTCATCTATGACCTTATTCAAAATGAAGGACTAAGTTTAGGTACAAGTTGTGGGGTAAATATTGCTGGTGCTATAAGACTTGGTAAAAAATTAGGTCCAGGTAAAACAATCGTAACCATTCTTTGTGACAGATCTGATAAATACAACTCCAAGCTGTTTAATAGAAAATTTTTAAAGGAAAAAGGCCTACCGATTCCCGCTTGGATTTAATTTTTTTTAGCGCACATTTTATTAAATCTTTTACATAATAAAAATATTGTAGTTAAATAATTCAATTATTTAAGCTCATGAGCGAACTACTTAAAAAAAATTTTTTCACACTTTTACTTATCATTTTGATGAGTTTATTTATTTTTTCATTGGCGTTAGCTGACCTGAGCAAAAAAGATAAAGAAAAAGCTTGGGATTGTGTTGGGATATATATGGCTAACTATTTTTTGCCATCTGGTGAAAAATTTGAGTATGGAATGAAAGAAAAATCCATGGCAGCTGTAAAAGTTTGGAAAACATATGCAATTGAAATTGGTATTAAAGAAGCTGATTGGGACAAAGGTGTTAATAAAGCTGTCGATAAACATTACGGCTCAAAATATAATGAGAAATTAACTAATAAGTGTCATAAATTCTTAGAAACAACTATTCCAAATGGCGAAAAGCGAGTGAAGAAAGTCGCTCAAACTCTTTATTAATAAATGAGCGGATACGTAATTGCTCAGATTAATATGACTAATAAAGGAGGTTTTAAGATTTACGCAGAACAAGTCCCGCAAACTATAAAGCACTATGGAGGGAAATATATTATTAGAGCTGGCGAGTATAAGTCGCTGGAAGGTAAATGGGATTACACT
>CACFJR010000015.1 GCA_902566755.1 uncultured Pelagibacteraceae bacterium | reverse complement strand
GCGCCTATTTACTCAAAATTAGATATGGATTTAGCTTCAGCTATGATGAGTATCAATGCTGTAAAAGGTGTCAATATCGGAACTGGAATGGATGTTGCGCAATTAACTGGTGAACAGAATTCTGACGAGATAAGACAAAAAGGGAATAAAACAGTTTTCAAATCTAACAATGCGGGTGGAATTCTTGGAGGTATTTCAAGTGGTCAACAAATAAAAGTATCTTTTGCGGTAAAACCTACATCTTCAATTCTTAACTCAAGAAAAACTATTGATAAATTTGGGAAAAATACAAATATATCAGTGCGAGGTCGACATGATCCTTGTGTTGGAATTAGAGCTGTCCCTATAGGTGAAGCGATGATGCATTGTGTTTTGTTGGATCATTTTTTGATGCACAAAGCCCAGTGCGAGTCTTAATTTTTTTTCTGAACAACAATTTTAGAGTCTAAAACCTCATAAACTTTTTCTTCGATAGCTTTACTATCCAGACCGGCAATCTGATACATTAGATCAGGTTTATCATGATCAATAAACTTGTCAGGAAAAGTCATCGACCTAAATTTAATTTTTTCTAATAATCCTTTTTCCGATAAAAATTTACTTAAATGAGATCCAAAACCTCCAATTGAACCTTCTTCAATTGAAATAACAACTTCATGATTTTTTGCTGTATTCCACATTAAATTTTCATCTAGTGGTTTACAAAATCTTGCGTCAATTAAAGTAAGATTTAAACCTTTTTTTTCAAGATTGTTTAAAGCTTTTTGGCATTCTTGCAAACGGGCACCAAAATTAATTAAAGCAATTTCTTTACCTTCTTTAATAACCCTACCTTTTCCAATTTCAATTTTTTCATTAATTTCAGGAAGTTTAATCCCAATACCAGTTCCACGAGGGTACCTAAAAGCTGATGGTTTATCATTAATGTCAACTGAAGTATTAATCATTTTAACTAATTCCGACTCATCGCTTGGGGCCATAACTACAAAATTGGGTAAGGTTGATAAGTAAGTTATATCAAAAGATCCGGCGTGTGTAGGACCATCCGCACCAACAAGACCTGCACGGTCTATAGCGAATCTGACAGGTAAACTTTGAATTGCAACATCGTGAACAACCTGATCATAGGCTCTTTGTAAAAAGGTAGAGTAAATTGCTGCATAAGGCTTGAATCCTTCTGTTGCTAAACCAGCAGAAAATGTCACTGCATGTTGTTCCGCAATACCAACATCAAACATTCTATTTGGAAATTTTTTTGCAAATAAATCCATTCCAGTGCCTGATGGCATCGCAGCAGTGATACCAATTATTTTGCTATCTCTCTCAGCGTGTTTAATTAACGTATTAGCAAAAACACTTGTATATGATGGAATTTTAGAACTTGATTTTTCTTGTACTCCAGTTTTTATGTTAAACTTTGAAACACCATGGTACTTATCTTTTGAATTTTCTGCAAATTGATAACCTTTTCCTTTTTCAGTTTTAATATGTATCATTATTGGACCATCAAAGTTAGTATCTTTTGCATTTTTTAAAACTGAGACAAGAGTGTCAATGTCGTGTCCGTCTATTGGTCCAACATAATAAAAACCTAGTGAATTAAAGAGTGTTCCACCTGTTACTGCTGACCTCAGAAAATCTTCTGCTTTTCCAGCTTTTTTTGAAAATCTTTTAGAGAAGGCAGAAATAATTAATTTAAACGTCTCTCTTAGACTAAAATATATTTTTCCAGTTAATAACTTTGCCAGATAACTTCTCATTGCACCCACAGGTTCTGCAATTGACATGTCGTTATCATTTAAAATTACTATCATTTTAGTTTTAGATATGCCCGCATTGTTCATAGCCTCATAAGCCATTCCAGCACTGATCGCTCCATCGCCAATAACGGCAACAACATTTTCTGATTTTTTTGAAAGTTTATTTGCAGTAGCAATACCTAAAGCTGCAGAAATTGATGTTGAACTATGTGCTGCGCCAAATGGATCATATTCACTTTCGGATCTTTTTGTGAAACCAGACAGGCCATTTCCTTGTCTCAGTGTTTTGATTCTGTTTTTACGACCTGTTAAAATTTTGTGTGGATACGATTGATGACCCACATCCCAAACTATTTTATCATTAGGTGTATCAAAAACATGGTGTAAGGCTACAGTCAACTCAACAACTCCTAAACCTGCACCTAAATGACCACCTGTAAATGAAACAGCCTCTATCAATTCTTCTCTTAACTCCTTTGATAGGATATTCAATTCCGATGATTTTAAATTTTTTATATCCGATGGAAAATTTACATTATCTAAAAACTTATATTTTGTCATTTTTTTCTATTTACCACAAACTCCACAGTTTCAATCAATTCTTTATTTTTATACTTACTTAAAGAAGAAATTATTCTATTTTTTAAATAAGAAGAATATTTAACAGCATTTTCATACCCGAGTAAACTTATTAAAGTCGCCTTGCCCTTTTTTTTGTCTTTTCCAGTTTTTTTTCCAATCTTTTTCTCACTTCCACTGTAATCTAGAAAATCATCAATAATTTGAAATAAAAGTCCAATATCTAAACCTATCTTTTTAAACTGATTTATCATTCCAAACTTATTAGCAATAATTAACGGCGCTATAGTGGAAAATGAAAAAAGTTTACCGGTTTTATTAAGCTGCATATCTATAATTTTTCTTTGATTTACTTTTTTTTTTTCAAAATTAAGATCTAAATATTGGCCCCCTGCAATTCCTAAATGGCCTGAAGTGTTTGAAAGTAAATTTATTAATCTATTTTTTTTATTTTCACTAATCTTGAAACTTTTTTCGCTTAAAATTTCAAAGGCTAAGGTAAGCAGTGAATTTCCAGCAAGGACTGCCGTTGCTTCACCAAATTTTTTGTGCGTGCTTAACTTTCCCCTTCTTAAATCGTCATTATCCATACATGGCAAATCATCGTGTATAAGTGAATATGCATGAATACATTCCACTGCAGCTCCTATTCTTACTAAATGATAATAAGGAACTGAAAAAATTTTACCTACATCAATGATAATCTTTGATCTTATTTTTTTTCCACCAGGAAATAAACCATAGTTCATTGAAGTGATTAATTCAGTTCTTCTCTGTTTTTTTAAAAAATTCTTGAGAAATTTATTAATATCTTTTCCTGTTTTATTTAGTTTTTTTTCCATCTTTTTTTAGAATTTGTTTTATTTTTAATTTGTTTTTCTCAGATATTTCTCTTAAAGTATTTTGGAACTTTTTTTCAATGAACTTGTTTAATTTAAATATTTCTAGATAATCCTCTTCGGATTGATTTGAAGCTTTATTTTTTTCAATTTTTTCAACCAAATTATTAAGAATTTCTTTTAGTTCATCTAAAGATTTAGACTCAATATCATCTGGTAAATTTTTTTGTTTCATATATTAGTTTGTATTATTACATGAATTATAATCTTTCAAATATTAAAAAAGCTAAATATTATTTAGATAAAAGCGAATGTATTGGGTTCCCGACTGAAACTGTTTATGGTTTAGCGGCTAATGCTTATTCAAAAAAGGCTACCTTAAAAATATTTAAACTTAAAAAAAGAAATAAAAGAAATCCACTCATAGTACATTATTGTAGCTTAAAGATGCTTGATAAAGACTGTGTAATTAATGAGGAGTTTTTAAAGTTATATAAAGAATATTGTCCTGGACCAATTACATTTGTTTTAAAATTAAAAAAAAATAGCAATATTTCAAAAATTGTAACTAATAATCAAAAAACTCTTGCTGTAAGGTTTCCAAATCATCATCTGGCTATTAAACTTTTAAAAATATTGAAATATCCTCTGGCGGCACCAAGCGCAAATATATCCTCAAAAATAAGTCCGGTAACAAAAGAAGATGTAAAGGATGAATTTGGAGAAAGAATTAAATTTATTCTTGACGGTGGTAGATCTAAAATTGGATTAGAGTCCACTATAGTTAGTTTGTTAGGAAAGCCAAAAATATTGAGGCTAGGAGGAATTGAAAGAAAAAGGATTAACAAAATTTTAAGAAAAAAAATCCTTTATAAAAAAAATGATAAAACAGTTGTTGTCCCAGGACAATTAAGTTTACACTATTCACCTGGAATACCTATAAGGCTAAACAAGAAAAAACCAAAAGAAAATGAAGCTTTTATTTTAATTAAAAAAAGAAAAAAAACTTCAAAGAATTATTATTATTTAAGTAAAAAAAAAGATTTAAAAGAAGCTGCAAAAAATTTGTATAAAGTTTTAAGAAATATTAAAAATAAAGATTATAAGAGTATTGCTGTAGAAAAAATTCCTAATTATGGGTTTGGGGAAGCAATTAATGAAAGACTAAAAAGGGCTTCAGCAAATTAATGAAAAATTCTATAAAAGTAATTGATCTTAAAAAGAATTATGGAAAGAAAGAAGCAGTGAAGAATATTAATTTTGAAATTAAAGAAAATGAGATAATTGGGTTGCTTGGTCCTAATGGATGTGGAAAAACTACTACTATAGGAATGATTTTAGGTTTATTAAAACCTACAAGTGGGCAAGTTTTGATTAATGGCTTTCAACTAGAAAAAAATAGAATTGAGATTCTTCAAAAGATAAATTTTATTTCTCCTTATATTGAATTACCAAAGAAACTTACAGTTAAGCAGAATTTAATTGTTTATGGAAAACTCTATTCTGTTAAAAACTTAAATAATAGAATAGATTATTTAGTAGAGGAACTGAGATTACAAAATTTGCTTGATAAAGTGACTGGCGAATTATCTTCAGGGCAAAAAAATAGAATAAGCTTAGCTAAAGCGATTATCAATAATCCATCTGTCTTATTGCTCGACGAACCTACAGCTTCACTTGATCCAGAGACGGGAGATTTTGTAAGAACCTTTTTAGAAAATTATAAAAAAGAAAAAAAGGTGTCTATATTATTAGCATCCCATAACATGGATGAAGTAACTAGATTGTGTTCATCAATAATGATGATGAAAAATGGTTTAATAATAGATCAAGGTAAACCAAATGATTTAGTTAAAAAACATGGAAGACAAAATTTAGAGGAAGTTTTTTTAAAACTTGTAAGGAATTAATATGAATATAGGTAGAATGTACGGATTGTTCTTAAGACACTTTTTTTTAATAACTAGGTCTTTTCCGAGAATTTTAGATCTAATATATTGGCCAACAATACAAATTACTTTATGGGGTTTTATCTCAAATTTTTTTACAACATACAGCTCATATTATAATAATACTGTTGGAATAATATTAACATGCGCGATACTTTATGATTTTCTATTTAGAACAAGTATCGGGTTTAACATGCTTTTTTTAGAGGAAATCTGGAGCAGAAATTTTACAAATTTATTCATCTCACCAATAAAAAAAAGTGAAATTTTGATTTCATTAATATTCACGGCTTTAGTAAGAGCTTTAATCGGTTTAGTTCCTGCAATTTTTTTAACTTCTCCTCTATTTGGAATTTCTATATTAGATTTAGGTTTAAGTTTATTTTTTTTATTTCTTAGTCTCTACATTTTTGGAATAACGCTAGGTATACTAGTTTCTTCTGGTCTACTTAGGTTTGGCCCTTCATTTGAAAATATTGCCTGGTCAACTATGTTTTTGTTGGCTCCTTTTGGATGTATTTATTATCCTGTAGATATATTGCCTGAAATATTTCAAAAAATTGCTTATGCACTACCACTCGTATACATATTTGAGGAGGCTAGAAATATTTTAGTTAATGGATTTGTAAATGTAGAAAATATTTTTAAAGCTATTTATCTAAATGGATTATATTTATTTATCTCCATTTGCCTATTTTACTACTCTTTCAGTAAAGCCCGTAAAAAGGGAACATTAATTAATATAGGGGAATAATTTGGTGCGCCTGCTAGGAGTCGAACCCAGAACCTCCTGATCCGAAGTCAGGCGCTCTATCCAGTTGAGCTACAAGCGCATATAGTATTAATATTATAATTTATGAAAAATATCATTAATTTTATTGTTAAGGATAATGAAAACGATCAGAGAGTTGATCTATTTTTATCAAACAACAAAAAAGAACTCAGTAGAACTAGAGTTAAAAATTTGATTTTAAACCAAAGATTGTTGATAAATGAAAAAGTTTGCACCGACCCATCAAAAAAAGTAAGTGAAAATGACAATATAAAACTTGAAATACCTGAGCCACAAAAAGCTTCTTTAGAACCATTTGATTTCAAACTTAATGTCATTTATGAGGATAAAGATTTAATGGTAATAAACAAACCTGCCGGGATATCTATGCATCCTGGAGCTGGGGACTACAATAAAACATTGGTAAATGCCCTAATATTTTATGATAGTAAAAATCTTTCAACTATTGGTGATGAACTTAGACCGGGAATCGTTCATAGAATTGATAAAGATACATCTGGTTTAGTTGTAATTGCGAAAAATAATAGAACGCACGAAAAATTATCTAGTCAATTTAACGACCATACAATTAAAAGAGTTTACCAAGCTCTTGTATGGGGAAAGCTAAGGCCTCAAACTGGTAGAATTGAAACATTGATTACAAGAAGCTCAAAAAATAGACAATTAATGCAGGTTGGTCTTGCTAAAGGAAAAAATGCAATTACTAATTATAAAACCTTGGAAATTTTTGAAAATGAAAAAATACCAACTTTTAGTTTAATTGAGTGTAGATTGGAAACTGGTAGAACACATCAAATTAGAGTTCACATGAGTTACAAAGGTAACAATATTTTAGGAGACAAAAAATATAAAAAAAAATTCAAAAAATTCAGAAATATTAATGATGATTTAAATAATCTAATTCTTAAACTAGATCGACAATTCTTACATGCAAAAACTCTTGGGTTCAATCATCCCTCAAAAAATAAGGAAGTCGAATTTACGTCAAATTTACCTCAAGATTTAAATACGCTGTTAAAAAAGCTTAGAAATTCGAAGTAATTACAATATTGCAAATAATTAATTATTTATTAAATACATAGTAATAAAATGACATCTACATTCAAATACCCTGCTATAAACAATGAAGGCGGTCTGTCAGTATACTTAGACCAGATAAAAAAATTTCCAATGCTTGATGCTGAAGAAGAATATATGCTTGCTAAAAATTGGAAAACTACGGGAAATGTTAAATCAGCTGAAAAACTTGTGACAAGCCATTTAAGATTGGTTGCAAAAATTGCGATGAGGTACAAAGGTTATGGATTGCCAATGAATGAAATTATCTCTGAAGGAAATGTAGGATTAATGCAGGCAGTGAAAAAATTTGAACCTGAAAAGGGTTTTAGATTGGCAACTTATGCTATGTGGTGGATTAAGGCATCGATACAAGAATATATTTTAAGATCTTGGAGTTTAGTAAAAATTGGTACAACTACTGCACAAAAGAAATTATTTTTTAATTTAAAAAAATTAAAAAATCAAATAGCCCCAAAAAATGAAGGTGATCTAAAAAAAGATGAGGTAGAAAAAATTGCGAATACGCTTGATGTGAGTGAAGATGAAGTTATCTCAATGAATAGAAGGTTGTCAGGCAAAGAACAATCTTTGAACGCTCCGATTGGTGAGGACGGTGATGAGTGGCAAGACTGGGTTGTTGATAAAGAAATGGATCAAGAATTAAAAATAGCTCATCAAGAGGAACTTGACCAAAGAAAAGATTTACTTCAGGACTCTATAAAAATACTAAATGATAGAGAGAAAGAGATTCTTTATGCAAGAAGATTAAATGAAATTCCTTCAACACTCGAAGACTTAAGTAAAAAATATAAAATTAGTAGAGAAAGAATTAGACAAATTGAAAACAAAGCTTTTGAAAAACTACAAAAGCATATGCTTAATTCAGCGAAATCAAAAAACTTACTTCCGGTAAATTAAATTTTAAAAGGATCTTCGATTAAAATTGTATCATTTCTTTCAGGACTTGTTGAAATGCTTGAAACCTTTGTTTCGATAAATTTTTCAAGCTCTTTAATATAAATTTTTGCATTCTCGGGCAATTTTTCAAAATTTTTGATTCCTTTTGTTGAAGATTTCCAACCTTTAAAGCTTTTATAAATTGGCTTAACTTTTAATTGATCATCTACCGCAGCGGGCAAATAGTCAACCTTTTTGCCATCCAATTCATAAGCTACGCACATTTTGATTTCTTCTAGTTCGTCTAAAACATCTAGTTTGGTTAATGCTATTCCACTAATACCTGAGACTTTAATCGTTTGTCTTACCAAAACACCATCAAACCAACCACATCTTCTTTTTCTGCTAGTAACAGTTCCAAACTCTTTTCCTATTTTACCGAGATGTTCTCCAGTTTCATTTTTCAACTCAGTTGGAAAAGGACCCTCGCCTACTCTTGTCGTGTAGGCTTTTGTGATACCAAGAACATAACCAATTGTATTTGGTCCACACCCTGAGCCTGTTGCTGCTGAAGATGCGACTGTATTTGATGAAGTTACAAAAGGATAAGTGCCATGATCTACGTCTAACAAAATTCCTTGTGCACCTTCAAACAAAATTTTCTTTCCTTCGTTTTTAAATTCATCAATCTTTTTCCAGACGGGCTTTGAAAACTTCAATATTTGGGGTGCAATTTCAAGAAGTTCCTTTTTCAACTTATTTTTTTCAAACAATTCTTTTCCTAAACCTTTTCTTATCGCGTTATGGTGCATTAAAACAGTTTCAAGCCTATGATCTAAATTTTTTTCAGAAATTAAATCCATTACCCTAATTGATCGTCTACCTACTTTGTCTTCATATGCTGGTCCTATTCCTCTTCTTGTGGTGCCAATTTTTGCTTTTCCTGCTGCATCTTCTCTTATTTCATCCATTTCTTTGTGAAAAGGTAAAATTAAATTGGCTGACTCTGACAAAATTAAATTTTCTTCAGATATCTCTACTCCTTTTGATTTTATCTCTTTAATTTCATCTAATAGTGCCCATGGATCAACCACAACCCCGTTACCAATAATTGATATTTTATTTTTTCTAACAATTCCTGATGGAAGTAATCTTAATTTATAAGTAACTCCATCTATTACTAATGTATGACCAGCATTGTGTCCGCCCTGAAATCTAACAACTACATCTGCTTCACTTGAGAGCCAATCAACAATTTTTCCTTTTCCTTCATCACCCCACTGAGATCCGACAACAGCTACATTTTTCATTTAAATTTATTCTTAATATTAAACACGCTAATATGGTTTATTGGTCCATGGCCTTTTCCAAAATTAGGCCCTGACCCGATTGAATGGTTAACATAATCAATTGCCATCTTACAAGATTTCTTTAATGTTTTTCCACACGAAAAATAAGTCGCTATGGCACTAGATAAAGTGCATCCTGTGCCATGTGTATTTTTTGTTTTGATTTTTTTACTTTTAAAAAATTCTTTCTCGCCTCCATTTAAATAAAGATCATACACATATTTTGCTTTTAAATGACCCCCTTTTATTAAAACATTTTTTGCTCCTAAACTTAATAATTTTTTTCCAGCTATAATCATATCATCTGTTGTTTTAATTTTAATTTTAGCAAGTATTTCTGCCTCTGGAATATTTGGTGTAATTAAAGATACTCTGTTCATTAATTTAGTTTTTATTATTTCTATTGATTTATCATCAACTAGTTTTGTGCCACCTTTCGCTACCATCACTGGATCTAGAATAATTTTTTTTACTTTAATTTTCTTTAGAGAATTTATTACTGTTTCAATAACTTTTTTTGAGTGTAACATTCCAATCTTTATAGCATCAGGCCTGATATCTTTTGAGGTGAATTCAATTTGCCTTTTAATTTCATTGATTGGAACTTTTGAAATCGATAAAACTCCTGTTGTATTTTGTGAAGTTATCGCAGTAATAGCTGTCATTGCATAAGAGCCAAGACTTGTTATGGTTTTAATATCTGCTTGAATACCTGCGCCCCCAGAAGAGTCTGAGCCCGCAATAACTAATATTTTAGATTTAAGTTTCAATTTATTTAATAGACCTTTTTACAATATTTATACATTTTTTTAATAAATGAATATTGTTTGACTCGCCCATAATTCGGATTATAGGCTCTGTGCCAGATTTTCTTACAAGCATTCTACCATAATTTTTAATTATTCTTTCAGATTTTTTAATAGCAACTTTACAATTAGTAGAATTAATAATTGATTTATCTTTGACCTTCACATTTTCTAATATTTGAGGTGTTAATTTAAATAAGTCAAAAAGCTCACTCGCCTTTTTACCTTTTCTCATTGAAAATAGAATTTCTAATGCAACTAATAGCCCATCACCTGTTGTTGCAAATTTACCAAGTATAATGTGCCCAGATTGCTCTCCGCCTAGATTAAAGTTTTCTTTTTGCATTTTTTCCTTAACATATCTGTCTCCCACATTAGCTCTGATAAATTTAATTTTTTGATCTCTAAAAAAATTTTGTAATCCATAATTTGACATAAGGGTGCCAATTACACCACCTTTTAGAATTTTCTTTCTTTTCCATCTGGTTGCTAGCATCGCAATAATTTTATCACCATCAACAATGTTCCCCATCTCGTCAGATACAATTATTCTGTCTGCATCACCATCTAAAGATATTCCAATATGAGCTTTGTTTTTTCGAACTAAAGATTTGATCTTTTGCGGAAAGGTTGAGCCACAATTATCATTAATGTTTAAACCATTTGGAGAAGTCCCATACTCAATTACTTTTGCACCCAAGCTCCTTAATAATTCTGGTCCAGATTTATAACCTGCTCCGTTAGCACAATCTATTGCTATTTTCATTCCTTTTAACTTAAAACCTCTTGGAAAATTATCTTTTAATATTTTTATATATTTTTCATTTGCATCCTCTAATCTCTTTACTCTTCCTAAAATTTTTGGTTCAGAAAGATTTTTTGCTATTTTAGAGTCAATTAACTTTTCTATTTTCTTTTCAATTTTGTCAGAGAGTTTAAGGCCATCTGGTCCAAATAATTTTAGTCCATTATCATAATATGGGTTATGAGACGCTGTAATCATAATTCCCATGTTGGCTTTCATCTTTTTTGTTAACATCGCTAATCCATTTGTTGGTAAAGGCCCAAGCGTGTAGACATGCATTCCTGCTGAGGCTAATCCAGACACCAATGCGGGCTCAAGTGTATATCCTGAAAGTCTTGTATCTTTTGCAATAATAGCTGTTTGTTTTGTTTTTTTCTGATTTTTAAAATATGTACCTGCTGCTAGGCCAAATTTAAAGAACATTTCACCATTAATTTTGGTCTGATTAACCTTCCCTCTAATTCCATCGGTTCCAAAATATTTTTTAGCCATTTAAAATTTTAGTGATTTAAAAACTTTGATACTTTGATTAACTTCATTTACATCGTGAACTCTTAAAATCTGAATGCCCTGCATCAAAGCACACAAACTAGATGATATAGTCCCCCCTAGTCTTTCCTTACTATCGTTTATCCCAGAAATATCTTTAATAAATCTTTTTCTAGAAGTGCCTATCATTACAGGAAATCCAAGTGAATGAAAAATAGAAATGTTTCTTAACAAGGTAATATTATGTTTCAATCTTTTTCCAAAACCAATTCCCGGATCCAAAATAATGTTCTCATGATTTATACCATTGGCCTTTAGTTCTAAAATTCTTTTTTGAAAGAAGTCATAAATATCTAGCAAGACGTTTTTATACGAAGGTTTAATTTGCATTGTTTTTGGATTACCTTGCATGTGATGAATTACAAAGGGGGTTTTTTTATTTCTTAGGATTCTTAGTGTATTAGGATCGTAATTGAGTCCAGAAACATCGTTAATGATATGGGCACCATATTTTAAACTTTTTTCCATTATGACACTTTTTCGAGTATCAATAGATATTACATTTTTTAATTTTTTTGTTTTTTTTAATACTTCCTTAATCCTTTTCCACTCAATTTTTTCATTTACATCGTTTGATCCCGGTCTTGTGGACTCTCCCCCTATATCAATAATTGATGATCCTTTTTCAATAAAATGTTTTATTCTTTTTAAAGCATCTTTATGATTATTATATTTTCCACCATCTGAAAAACTATCAGGAGTTAAATTAACAACTCCCATTATTAGAGGTAAAGACTTAAACTTTAGTTTAGAAAAGTTTTTTTTTTTAGTTATATTTTTTATATCTAATTTTACTTTTTTTTTTAAAATTTTATTTAAAAAATTTAATTTTGAAATGTGGATTTTTTTTTTCTTTTTTCTTGTTATAAGTTCTATTGTATCAAAAGAAATTTTGTCATTTCCATTAAGTGGGAGGGCAAGTTTTTTATTGACCATCAGAGTTGAATGGTCACCATAATAGAAATTACACGCTCTAGTGTAATATTTTAACATTAAATATTAATGAACAATTTTTGGTTTTAAACCAATTGATCCTAAAGCGGAGTCAGAACTTTCATCCTCAACTTTTAAATCTTCCTTATTAGGCGGATATTCGTTTTTGTTAATTATTTTTGCTATATCCTCACCAGTCAAAGTTTCATAAGTTAGAAGAGCTTTTGCTATCTTATGTAAATCATCAATTTTAGTTGTTAAGATAGTTTTTGCTTGATTATAACCTTCATCTACAAGTCTTCTTATTTCTCTGTCAATTTTTTGAGCCACTGCTTCTGAAACACTTTGTGTTTGTGTAACAGATCTTCCAAGAAAAACTTCTTCTTGATTTTCACCATATTCAACAGGACCAAGTTCCTCACTCATTCCATACTTAGTAACCATTGCTCTTGCTAACTGAGTTGCTTGATTGATGTCTGAACCGTTTCCTCCGCCGGCACCTGTTGATATATTATCCTTACCAAATATAAGTTCTTCTGCAACTCTTCCTCCAAAGCACACAGCTAATCTTGCTTTTAAATATTTAATAGAATGACCATGCTTATCTCTCTCAGGTAAATTCATTACCATTCCTAATGCCCTTCCTCTAGGAATGATTGTCGCTTTATGTATTGGATCATAATTTGGCAAATTAAAAGAAACTATTGCATGACCACCCTCGTGGTAAGCAGTTAATTTCTTTTCGTCTTCTGTCATAACCATAGATCTTCTTTCAGCACCCATCATTACTTTATCTTTGGCATCTTCGAACTCTTGAGACGTTACAATTCTTTTATTCTTTCTCGCTGCTAACAATGCAGCCTCGTTAACCAAATTAGCAAGATCTGCTCCTGAAAATCCAGGTGTTCCTCTTGCGATAGTTCTTAAATTTACATCCGGAGACATAGAAATTTTTTTAGCATGAACTTTTAAAATCTTTTCTCGACCTATAATATCTGGATTTGAAACTACAACTTGTCTATCAAATCTTCCTGGTCTTAAAAGCGCTGGGTCTAAAACGTCAGGTCTGTTAGTTGCAGCAATAATTATAACACCCTCGTTTGTATCAAATCCATCCATCTCAACCAGTAATTGGTTTAATGTTTGTTCTCTTTCATCATTACCTCCACCTAAACCTGCACCTCTACTTCTTCCAACAGCATCTATCTCGTCAATGAAAATTATGCATGGTGAATGTTTTTTACCTTGTTCAAACATATCTCTAACTCTTGAAGCACCAACTCCAACAAACATTTCAACAAAGTCTGATCCAGAAATCGTAAAGAAAGGAACACCTGCTTCACCAGCAATAGCTCTAGCAAGTAAAGTTTTTCCTGTACCCGGAGGTCCTACTAGCAAACAACCTCTTGGTATCTTACCACCCAATCTACTAAATTTTTTTGGATCTCTCAAAAACTCTACTACTTCTTGAACTTCCTCTTTTGCTTCCTCAACTCCAGCAACATCGTTAAAAGTAACTTTACCTTTAACCTCATTCATCATCTTTGCTTTTGATCTTCCAAATCCCATGGCACCACCTTTACCACCTTGCATTTGTCTCATAAAGAATATCCAAACAGCGATTAAAAGTAACATTGGGAACCACGATAAAAGAACTCCAAACAAAGATGGCATTTTCTCATCAAGTGGAGCTGCAGATATACTTACACCTTTATCAGTTAATTTTTCTATTAAGTTGGGATCGTTCGGTGAGTATGTTGAAAAAACTGATCCATCGGCCATAACACCTTTAATGTTGTTACCTTGTATCTGAACTTCTACAACCCTTCCATTATCAACCTCCGTTAAAAATTCGGAGAAAATAATTGTTTTATTATTTTTGTTTTGAAGATTTTGTGGATTTTTGAACATGTTGTAAAGACCTATAGTCAAAACGACAATGATAACCCACATAGCTAGATTCTTTAAATTCATACGTTTAATAAGTTAAGAATTATTCTAAATTTAACAAGTGCTAAATTGTTACACAAATGAGTTTATTTTGTGTTTTCCTTAGAAATAACTACTGAATTCTCTATTTTTTCAATAATACATCCTCCTATAGTTGTTTTGCTCAATGATTTTTGTTTAATTTGATCAATAATCCTTGAGACACCCTTGCCTCTAGCGGGAAAATATCTGCCACTAATATCTTGTAAAATTTTTGTAAAGGACCTTAAAATTATTTCATCAGTACTACTAAAAAACTTTAAAGATAAGATTGCTTTATTATTATTTTTTGACGGACTAATAAAAGAATTCTCACTGATGTTTTTTTGAACGAAAAATTCAATTGAGTTATTCGAGAATATTAAATTTTCAAAAGTCATTTTAAACTTTTTTTGATCAAGACCCTTTTTTTTAAGATTATTAATCATAAATCTTACCCTCGACCTCAAATATTCTAAGCTTCTATTTGATGGATCATCTATATGGAAATTGAAGGTATTTTTAGTCACATATAATAAATCTTCTTTTGAAAAATCAAGTAATGGTCTAACAATATAAATGTTATTTCTTTGCAAATTTCTATAATTATAAAAAGATACTAGTCCCTTAAGACCAGAGCCTCTTAATAATCTGATGAAGAAATTTTCTTGAAAATCATCAAAATGGTGGCCTAATAATAATGTATTTATTTTTTTTGTTTTGCAAAAACCTTCGAATACCTTAAATCTGTAATCTCTAGAGTCTGATTGAGTTTTTTTGGTTTTTGTCTTTTTTTTCCACGTAATTATCTTACACTCAATTTTAAATTTTCTTAAGATCTTTTTTAAAGTCCCGGCCTCCTTCGAAGATTTATCTCTTAGTTTGTGATCTATATGAACATAGTGAAAGTTATTATCTTTATTTTTAATTTGATAACATTTTGAAAGATATGCTAATGCAAGACTATCTGCACCACCAGATACTGCTACTAAGTACCCTTTGAATTCTTTCTGTTTAATTAAAAATTCAAATCTTTGATAGATTTTTTTTATTCTTTTATTTCTTATTTGAGGACTAAAAATTGAATTTTTAAGATTTTTTCTTTTTACACTCGAACTTTTTTTCTTCATATTTTGCTTTTTGAAGAACTGATTGTTTTGCATCAGGATATTCTTTTTTAACTCCTGTAATCATTAAACACCCTTGATCTTTTTCTCCAATTTGCACTAATGATACTCCAAGCTTAAGTAAATTTATAGCTGCTTTTTCACTTTTAGGATATTTTTGATAACCTTCTAAATAAGCAGAAGCAGCATCTGTATAAAGTTGTCTAATTCTAAATGTTTCTGCATACCAATATTGTGCACTACCTGCCATTTTATGTTCAGGGTTTGTCATTACAAATTCTCTAAGCGCTCTTTCTGCAGTCGTATAATCACCTTGCTTTAAAAAACTAGTAGCAAATTCATATTGCTTGTCTGGTTTATCATTTGGTAAGATTTTTTCCTCAGAAATAAATTTTTCAGTTATAACTGTACCAGTTGTGTCTATAGATTGAGTTTGTTGCGTTAATTCATTTGTTTCTGATGACTTGTAAGATACTGCACCAAGATCTTGTGGTTGTGAAGATCCTGGCAAAACTTTTTTCTTAGATGAAACCTTTTTATCAGTGTCCTCACCTTCTAAATTTTGAAACCTTAGTTGATTGTCTGCTTGAACTTTTGACAATCTGCTTGATAATTTATCAATTTTAAAATTAATTTCTTCAAATTTATTTGTTAAATCTTGAAATTGTTTTTCTATCTCAGATAATTTTAATAAATGTCTTGTAAGTACATCTTCATCGTTTGAGCTTAAACTTTTGGTGCTAGTTGTGTTTATATTTGAGGACTGTGAGTAAACTGCTTTTTCTAAAGTTTTTAAATCTTTCTTTAGAGTCTCCAAAACTTCTAAAGTTTGAGTTTCTTCAGCCTTGACAAAAGAACTGATTAAATAAAAACACATTGCAGAAGCTAATATTCTTTTATTAATACGCCTTAAAAATTTCATTAATTGATTTCTATCTATAATGATGGCAAAAAAAAGACCCCAACAACATATGGTTATTGGGGTCTGAATAATATTTTATTAGTTAGCTTTTACAGTAACTGATCTTCTGTTTTTTGACCAAGCTAAAGGATTTGAACCGGAGTCTACTGGTCTTTCTTTACCATAACTAATCACTGAAATTCTGTTTCCAGATATTCCGTAAGTCATTAGGTAATCTTTAGCTGCATTAGCTCTTCTCTCACCTAAAGCCAAGTTATATTCTCTTGTACCTCTTTCGTCAGCGTGGCCTTCAAGAACTACATTTATTTTTGAATTTTTTCTTAACCATGATGCTTGTTTTCTAAGAGTTTCTCTTGAAGCAGTAGTTAAAACTGTTTCATTAGTTGCGAAGAAAACTCTGTCTGGCACGCCAGAAGCTAAATACTCAACTGTATCTTTTCCAGTGTATACGTCACCTTGCAATTTGCCTGTTGTTTTTACGGCACATGCAGATAATAGAATACTTGCAGAAATTACTAGCAAAATATTTCTAAAAATTTTGTTTAAACTCATTACTGCTCCTTAAAAGTTAATATTGTACTTTTTCACAACTAGATAGATCTTTCAAGCTCAAAAATCAAGGAATTATTAATTTTTTTTGAAAATACCATAATTAATCAGTTAATAATGACGACCAAGATGGGTCTGAAGCATCAGTCTCTGTTTTGACCATTCTTTCATTATATCCAGTAAGATCTATAGACCAAAGTTTGGCTGAAAAGCCCTTTCCTGCAGAGTCTGATTTTGTCTCTCTATAAAAAATTAAAACTCTTCCATTAGGGGACCAGGAAGGAGCTTCTTGATAATAGTTTTCTGTAAGTAATCTCTCGCCAGTTCCATCTATTCTCATTACGCCAATATAAAACTTTCCTTTATGAAGCTTTGTAAAAGCTATCAAATCACCTCTTGGAGACCACACGGGTGTTCCGTAAAGACCATTTCCAAAAGATATCCTCTTGACTTTTGAACCATCACTTCTCATTACATAGATTTGCTGATACCCACTTCTATCTGAATTAAAGCAAATATATTTACCATCCGGAGAATATGATGGTGATGTATCAATTGATGGATGGTTTGTGATTTTTTCAACCTCTCTACTTTCAAGGTCCATAGTATAAATATCTGAGTTTCCATCTTTAGCAAAACTCATAATAATTTTTTTTCCATCAGGAGAAAAACGTGGAGCAAATGTCATACCAGGAAAGTCACCAACAACTTCTTGTATTCCAGTCTCAATATCTAGTAAGTAAACTCTAGGAAGATTCTTAAAATAAGATAAATAAGTGACCATTTGATTTGTTGGATTAAATCTTGGTGTTAAAACTAATTCATTTCCTAAAGTTAAGTATTTAGTGTTAAATCCATCTTGATCCATAATTGCTAATTTCTTGATACGACTTGTTTTGAGTCCTTCTTCAGCAACATAAATAATTCTAGTATCAAAATAACCTTTTTCACCTGTCAACCTTTGGTAAACTTTATCAGTAATAATGTGCCCAACTCTTCTCCAATTTTCCGAAACAGTGGTGAATGCTAACGCCATAATTTCTTTACCGGCTAATACATCCCATAACCTAAACTCAACTCTAAGCTTCTCATCAACTATCTTTACTTCTCCAGTTATTAAAGCTTGAGCTTTAATTAACGCCCAATCTTCAAATCTCGGTTTAACATGAGCAATATCTGGTTTTTGTAAAAAAGCTTTTGGATCCAACGGATTGAATAAACCTGATTGTCTTAAATTATTCTCAACAACTTTTGATATTTCTGCACCTATGTCTTCAAGTTTTAATAAATCTTTAAATTTTTCTTTAGAATTTTGATCAACAGATAATGGCGATACGGCTAATGGCAAAGGATTTAGATTACCTCTGGTAATATCTACTTCTATAAGAGACCATGCTTTTCCCCAATTAAAAATAAATAAGGAAACATATATTAAAAAAATAACTTTTTTCATCCTTGAAGCATCTCCCTGGCATCAAAATTTAGTTGTATTTCTTTCCATCTCTCATAACCAGTTGTTGGAACTCTTAAGGGTTGACACAATCTGATTGCCCTCAAAGCACTTTCTGCCAAAACTTTGTAGAATCCTTGTCCTGGTTTGTTCATTCTAGCATGGTCAAGTATTTCAGAATTAATAATTGTACCATCGGGTTTTAAATTAAGTTTAATTCTTACAAGAAGATCTTCATTATAAGGTAATCCCAATGGGATACTCCAGCATCCAAAAATTTGGGCTTTGAGAGCATCTTCCTCATTTAAGGTCAATCCTGAAGAAATAACACTTTTTCTCTGTGATTGAGTTATCTTATTATCACTTTTAATCATCTCTGCAGTTTCTTCTTTTGATTTATCAATTAATGCTGCAATATTGTTTGGATCAAATAATTCTTTTTTTTCAAATTCTGAAACTTGTTTGATTTCATCATCAATTTTTTCTGGGTTTTGTTTATCCTCTTCTGGTTTTTTTACAATATTTTTTTGCTGATCCGGCAATGGTATTGCATCTGGTTTTTCTTTTTTAACTTTTTTGGGAGGTGCTTGCTCAGAAACAAGTTTTTCTTTTTCTTTCTTCTTTATTTCTTCAATAATCTTTTTCGCTTTAGGAGCATAAGGTATAGATGTTTTATCAGTAATTTGAATAAGTTCTATTGAAATAATTGGCGGAAGATCTATTGGTTTTTTTGCTAAAAAAGGAAGGCTCAATGCTGTTATAATTATAAGTAATAAATGAAGTAAAGATGATATAATAATATTATTAGCCACTATCGATCACCTCTCTTTATAAGGTTCTGAAATAAGTGCTACTTTTGTAAATCCTGAACCAGAAAGCATCCCCATAACTTCTAGAACTCTTCCATAATTGATTGTCTTGTCGCCTCTTACATAGATTCTTGTATCTGTCCTATTTTTCGAAACGGCTAATATTTTTGCAATCACATTATCGAATTCAACTTTTGACTCTTGAATAAAAATCTCACCTTTTGAATTTATACTTAAAGTTAGTGGCTCTTGTTCCTCAGGAAGAGAGTCAGCTGAACTTTCTGGTAGATCTACTTGAACACCAACTGTTAATAATGGTGCTGTGACCATAAACACAATTAAAAGAACCAACATAACATCAACAAATGGTGTTACATTTATTTCACTTATTGGATCCTTAGATTTATTTTTTAAATTAAAAGCCATTAGTTAAATAGTAGAGATGAATCTTTTGGCGAAATTTTCTAATCTTTGAGAATATTTTTTTGAGTCGTTATTAAATTTGTTATAAGCTACAACCGCAGGTATAGCTGCTAAGAGGCCAAGAGCTGTTGCAAATAATGCTTCTGCAATACCTGGCGCAACAATAGCTAAACTTGTGTTTCTTGAAACTGCAATTGACTGAAACGAATTCATAATTCCCCAAACTGTTCCAAACAAACCAATAAACGGTGCTGTTGAACCTACAGTGGCTAAAAATGAATAATTTTTTTCAAGCTTGTTAACTTCATTTTCTATATTAGACTCTAATAAACCTGAAAGCTTTTCATTTAAATTACTTCTAGATCTTGATTTAAGAACAACTTGCATGGTCTTTTTAAAAACATTTGACATTGGGTCATCGATATTTGCTGGTAAATTATTATAGAAACTTTCTGCAGATCTTGATTTCCAAAATTTTTCTTCAAACTCTTGAGTTGATAAATTTATCTTCTTAAATAACTTGAATTTTTCTATAATTATCGCCCAGGTATAAATTGATGCTGCAATTAACAAAACAATAACTGATTTTACAATTATGTCTGCTCTAAGAAACAGGCTCCATAAAGAGAAATCTACAGAACTTCCTAGTCCAACAGATTGTGATGCTATATCGGCTTCCATGAAAAATCTTTCACACTAAAATGTGTCATCAATTTGACCCGAGAGATCAAATAAATCTAATATTTAGCGTTTTGGTAATAAAAACTAGAAATAAGTATAGCATCCGCTTTATTGGCATCTTTTTTTTTTGATAATTTTGACGAAAAGTATGGATAAATTTCAATAGCTTTTGTCCTGCTAGCGTCTTTGTTTGTATTTATCAAATTAAAGAATTTTTTCCATTTAACTGGCGAAACAAAATCCATTGGAATTTGCATTGCAGAAAAAATTCCTTTCAACACTCCAAAAGACTGTCCAAAATTAAACATGCTAGTAACACCTTGTCCTGGCATTGCAGAAACTTGTTCGATCACAGCTATTACTTTCGTCTTATCTTCTCCTTCTACAGCTTTTTGAATTTCGTTAAATATTTGAGAAGCATTAACTTGGGATTTATTTTTTTTTCCTACAGCCATTTTTGGCATTTCAAATACATCCACTATCTTTCCATCTTTGAATAAGCATATAGCACCATTAATTCCAGGATCTATTCCAATTATTAACATTGCTTAATCTTCTTCCCCAAAATTCGAGTAAACCCTTTGAACATCGTCGTCATCATCTAATAATTCTATAAGTTTTTTTATGTCTTCTTTATTCTCACCTTCGATGGAAACCTTGTTTATTGGAATCCACTCAATATCTGTAGATATAAAATTTTCAACATGAGACTCAATTTTTTTTTTTATAGAATAAATATCTTCAAAACTGCAATGTATCTCATGAAAATTTTCAAAGGAAAAGCATTCAACTGCACCAGCATCAATTGCTAGCTCAAAAATTTTATCGTCTTTAATTTCATTAATGTCTATTCTAATTACACCAATTTTTTTAAAATTGTGAGCTGCAGAACCTTGAGTACCCAAATTACCACCATTTTTTTGAAAAATTGTTCTTAATTTTGAAGCAGTTCTATTTTTGTTATCTGTAAGTGCTTCAACAATTATAGCAACTTTATCTTTACCAAAACCTTCGTATCTTATCTTTTCAAAATTTGATTGATTTAATGATTTTGATTTATCAATGGCTCTCTCGATGTTATCTTTTGGCATGTTTGAGGATCTTGCTGCTTGAATAGCAGATCTAAGTCTCGGGTTCATTAAAGGATCTTTATCTCCAAGTTTAGCAGCTACAGTAATCTCTCTAGAAAGTTTCGAGAAAATCTTCGACCTTTCTTTATCTGCTCTACCTTTTTTATGTTTTATACCAGCCCAATGAGAATGTCCTGCCATATTATTTTGAGTTATTTAAAACACCCCCAACAATTATACTTTCAATATTTTTAGCTAGTCCTGTAGTTTCATCACAATCTACCATAACACCAGATAAAGAACCATCCCCTAAAGATGGATAATGTTTTTCAGAATCTTGTTTAAAGAATCTTTTTAATGAGTTTTCTTTATTCATCCCAATTACCGAGTCGTAGTCACCACACATTCCGGAGTCTGTGATATACGCAGTCCCACCTTTTAAAACTCTTGCGTCATTTGTTGGAATGTGCGTGTGAGTACCGGTAACTAAAGTTGCTTTACTATCAAACAAATGTCCCATTGCCATTTTTTCTGAAGTAGTTTCACAATGCAAATCGACGACTAAAAAGTCATAATCTTTTTTTAGCTGGTATTTTTTTTGAAAATTTTCAGCTGTTTTAAAAACATCTTCACTTTTTTTCATGAAAACATTTCCCATTAAATTTAGTACACCTATTTTAAGATTTTTTGATGTTTGATAAATTTCAAATCCCTTTCCTGGTGAGACTCCAATTAAATTAAATGGTCTAAGAAGTCTATTATCATCCTCAACGAGTTTTAAAGTTTCTTTATGATCCCAAACATGATTTCCAGTTGTGAGTACATTTACTCCAAATTCAATTAAATTATCTAAAACATCTTTTGTTATACCGACTCCGTTATTGGCTGCGTTTTCACCATTTGCTATCACAA
>CACFJR010000014.1 GCA_902566755.1 uncultured Pelagibacteraceae bacterium | reverse complement strand
AAAGTAAATTTAGTAAAAGATATTAAAATTAAAAAAATTATGAAAAAATTATTTAACAATTTTCAAGTTTTCTTGTGGGATTTTTTTTTCAATTAGTTGATTTGGTGAAGGAAAATTTATTTTACTGACTAACACTAAAATTCCAAGTAGGATCACCAAAACCACAACTACTTTAATTATGATTTTTAGTGGATTTATAGAGCTGCCAATACTTGTCTTTTTATAAAATTGCATATACTTTTTATTAAATTCAAATTAAGACATATTTGTGTTTTTTCAACTTAGAAAATTATGAAAATAAAAAAAAAAATTGTTTTAATAGGCATGATGGGATCAGGAAAATCAACAATTGGTGCATTATTATCAAAAAAAATTAATATGAAATTTGTTGATCTAGATCAAAAAATTGAAACAATTGAAAAGAAAACAATTAGCCAAATATTTAAACTTAAAGGTGAAAAGTATTTTAGAACGATAGAAGTTAAAACAATCTTATCACTTCTAGAATCTAAAGAAAAAGAATTAGTTTTGTCTTTAGGGGGCGGTTCGATTCTCGACGAAAAAGTCAGAAAGAATGTCAGAGACAATTCATTGTCATTTTGGTTAAATTGGAAACCTTCAACAATTATTAAGAGGATTAGGAAATCTTTAAAAAGACCTCTTATTCAGGGATTAAACGATCAAGAAATTCAAAAAATGATGCTAGATAGAAATAAATATTATTCTAAATCAAATTTCAAAATAGATTGTGATAATCATAAAAAAAACGAAATTGTAGATAGAATAGTTTCAATATTAAAAAAAAATGAAATTAAAAGTTAAAACTAATATAAATAATTACAGTATAATTATTGGAAAAAATCTTTGCTCAAAGATATATAAAATAATTTTAAATGAAAGAATATATTCTCAAAAATTTTTACTTGTTTATGACAGTAAAGTGCCAGCTCAGATGATTAAATCTATAATTAGTAGATTTAATAAGGATATAATAGAAAAGAAAAAGATTGTTTTTAATGAAAAAAGTAAAAATTTAAAAACTGTTTCATCTATCGTAAAAATTCTTGAAAAAAATAATTTTAGCAGAAATGATAGTTTAATTTCGGTTGGAGGGGGTATTTGCGGAGATGTATGTGGATTTGCATCAAGTATTTTTAAAAGAGGTTTAAATTTTATTAATGTGCCCACAACTTTACTGAGTCAGGTTGATTCAGCGATTGGTGGAAAGACAGGGATTAACTCTTTATCAGGAAAAAATATGATTGGATCTTTTTATCAACCCTCATTAGTTATTTCGGATATAAATTTTTTAAAGAGTTTACCTAAAAGAGAAATTATATGCGGATATGCCGAAATTCTCAAACATTCTCTTATAAAAGATAAAATATTTTTCAAATTTTTAAAAAAAAATTTTATTAAGATTTTGAGCCATAATCATAAAATTTTAGAAAAAACAATTTATAAAAGTTGTTTAATCAAAAAGGATATAGTTGAGAAAGATGAGAAGGAAAAAAATATTAGAAAAGTTCTTAATCTAGGTCATACTTTTGCCCACGCCTATGAGGCAACAGTTGGGTATAATAAAGGTCTAAATCACGGTGAGGCTGTTTTATTAGGAATTATGTCAGCTGTTGAATTTAGTAGAAAAAAAAATATTCTAAAAAAGAATGATTTTGCACAAATCAATGATCACTTAAGAAAATTAAATTATGATAGTTTATATAAATATTTAAAAGTTAAAGATATATCAAAGATTATTTTTTATATGAAGCAGGATAAAAAAAATAAAGATAATAAAATAAATTTAATTCTTCTTAAAAGTATTGGAAAACCTATACTGAATAAATCATTTAGAGAAAATAATATTAGATCATTTTTAAAAACTTTACTTTATAGATAATTGAATAGAGTGAATATGGTTTTTTAATTCATTTTCTAAAATCTTGTAAATTCTCTTAGTAGAGTCAATTTTTTTTTTAGGTTTAAGCTCGTCAGAGATAATTGAAATTTTGATGTGAAATTTTTTTGGGGAATTATTTTTATGATTTTTATGTAAAAATGATTTGTCCTCTACATTTATTTCTTGTAAAATAATTTCTTTTGAAATTTTTTCTTTTACTATTTCAATTAATTTATTTATTTCCATAAAATGTATTATAATAATACTATAATGAAAATTATATGCGACTGGAATAACTGTAATAAAATTGGTGAGTACAAAGCTCCAATTGAAAAAGATAATAGTAAAGAATTTAGGTATCTTTGTTTAGAGCATATAAGAGAATTTAACAAAAATTGGAATTACTTTGCAAATATGACTGATAGTCAAGTTAATGAGTTTATTAAATCTGACATGACTTGGCATAAACCAACTCAAAATTTTAGTGGGCAAGACAACTTTTTTAAAATTTTATGGAATAATACTCTCAAGGAGAATTTAGATGGAATTAATAATGAAGATATTAGAGCTTCCAAATTGCGACAATTCAACTTTTCGGATGATGATATAAAAGCTTTCAACATTTTGAGTTTAAATATAGGCGCAGAATGGTCCATTATAAGAGATAAGTTTAAAAAACTTGTCAAACGATTTCACCCTGATAAAAACTCTGGGAATAAAAAATACGAAGAAAAATTAAAGATAATAACATTGGCTTATACACAATTAAAAAGGTCTTATAAAAAATGAATGAAAATATAAATACGGTACCAGACATAAAAATTTCTGTGAAGCAAACCTTTGGAATTGACTCAAATCTTGAGGTGGATGCATTCTCCAAAAAAAACGAATATGTTCCAGAAATAGATAAAAACTATAAATTTGATAAAGATACTACACTTGCAATATTGTCTGGTTTCTCTTTCAATAAGAGGGTATTAGTTCAAGGATATCATGGTACAGGTAAATCTACTCACATTGAACAAGTTGCGGCAAGATTAAATTGGCCATGCATAAGAGTGAATTTAGATAGTCATATAAGTAGAATTGATTTAATTGGAAAAGATGCGATTACAATTAAAGATGGGAAACAAATAACAGAATTCCAAGAGGGTATTTTACCTTGGTCTATACAAAATCCTATAGCATTAGTTTTTGATGAGTACGATGCTGGTAGACCTGACGTTATGTTTGTAATTCAAAGAGTTTTAGAGGCAGAAGGTAATTTTACTCTTCTTGATAAAAATAAAGTTTTAAAACAACATAAATATTTTAGGTTATTTGCAACCTCAAATACAGTTGGTCTGGGTGATACTACCGGACTATATCACGGTACACAGCAAATAAACCAAGGTCAAATGGATAGATGGAATATAGTTACATCTCTTAATTATTTAAGTTTGGAAAGAGAGATGGAAATAATACTTGCTAAAAACAAATCTTATAACAACTCAAAAGGTAAAGAAGACATAGCAAATATGATTAAAGTTGCTTCACTCACAAGAAAAGGATTTGTGTCTGGAGATATCTCAACAGTAATGAGTCCACGGACAGTTATGCACTGGGCTGAAAATAACCTCATATTTAAGGACCTTGGATATTCATTTAGAGTAACTTTTTTGAATAAATGTGATGAAGTAGAGAAAAATATAATTGCTGAATATTATCAAAGATGTTTTGGTGAAGATTTGCCAGAAGCGGTTATTAACAAGCAACCAAATGAGTAAAAAAGAGGAATTCCTTAAAGAGAGATTTAAACAAGCATTAGATTCAACATATAAAGTTATTTCGGAAGAGTTACATACTTTAAGTAAAAAAGAAAATCCAAAAAACATAGATGATTATAAAGTATCAAATTTATATTCTAGAGAAGATTACATAAAATTTCGTGCCTTAACTGATTCCAATGCATTGAAAAAAAAGTTTTCAGATAAAAATATTTTTAAAAAAAATTTTCCAAAAAATCAATCTTACAGAATATTCTATGAAATTTCAGAAAAAATAAGGTGTGAATTATTAGGTTCCGATATGCTTTGCGGTATTAAAAAAAATATCAACGAAAATTATAATAATAAAATTTTAAAAAAAAAAGATAGCAATATTAAAAAAAGGGAAGATATAAATGTTTCAGAAGCATTCGAATTATATCTTTTAAAAAATTTTCTAGATATCAAATTGAACAATATATCTAATAAGATTTTAAGTTTTTGGGAGGATAAATTTGATAAAAACATTAAAAAACACCTTCAATTTTTAAAGAAGAATATTACTGACCAAAATAAATACAACGAAAAGTTTTCAGAAATATTTCAAAATATGGAGATATTTGAAAATGAAAATGAAATTAAAAATGAGAAAAATGATGAAAGTAATAATAATGAAAATGATAAAAACAATAATAACGATAGTAATAATGAGGATAAAGAAGGTAAAGCGGAGGAAACTAGTGAGAACAAAAGTTTGGAGGGGAGTGATGATCTAAATGACTTTAGAATGGAAGAAGAATTTTTTGAAGATGGGGATCAGAAAGAAAATTTAGAAAATATCATTCAAAAACTAAATGTTTCAAAAAGCAACAAAGAATATAAAATTTTTACAAGTAATTTTGATGAAATTGAAAAAGCTGAAAATTTAGAAAAAGACGATGAAATTAAAAAATTAAGAAATAATTTAGATCAACAACTTACTAGTTTTCAGGATGTTATAACTAAACTTGCTAACAAATTGCAAAGGCAATTGTTAGCAAAGCAAAATAGATCATGGGAATATGATTTGGAAGAAGGTTTATTAGATAGTTCGAAATTAAGCAGAATAATTATAGATCCACAAAACTCTCTGTCATTTAAAAAAGAAAAAGATTACGAGTTTAAAGATACCATGGTAACACTTTTAATTGATAACTCAGGATCAATGCGAGGAAGGCCGATTACTATTGCTGCATTATGTGCGGATATACTTTCAAGAACTCTTGAGAGATGCAACGTTAAAGTGGAAATACTCGGTTTTACAACCAAAAACTGGAAAGGTGGAGAGGCAAGAGAAAAATGGAGCAAGAATGGTAAACCAAAAAATCCAGGAAGACTTAATGATTTAAGACATATTATTTATAAAGGAGCTGATGTGCACTGGAGACAATCAAAAAAAAATCTTGGATTAATGCTTAAAGAAGGATTGCTTAAAGAAAATATTGATGGTGAAGCAATTCTGTGGGCATTTAATAGACTTGTTAAACGAAAAGAAGAGAGAAAGATAATGATGGTTATTTCTGATGGAGCTCCTGTTGACGATTCCACATTGTCGGTAAACTCAGGCGACTATTTAGAGAAACATTTAAAAAGAACTGTAAAATTTATAGAAGATAACTCAGACATCGAACTACTTGCAATTGGTATTGGTCATGACGTCTCAAGATATTATAAAAAGGCAATTAAAATTTCAGATGTACAAGAATTAGGTGATGTTATGATATCTCAACTTAGCAATTTGTTTGAAAAAAAGAAAAATCCAAAAAAATTAAACTAAAGGTTTTTTAATTCGTTATTTTTCCACGTTAATAAAACTTCTGCCCCTGATCTAGTTTGCGAATTTCTACAAACAACTTTTGCACCATTTCTTTCAAGTAAAGTTTTTCCGATGAATATTCCAAGACCTAGTCCTGACTTTGACTTATCATCATAAGATGAAGACTTAATGTAAGGTTCACCAATTTTGTTTAAAACATCTTTTGAATAACCATTCCCGTCATCCTCTATTGATATCTCCGTCAATAGATTGTCGCTTTTAATTGACACATATATTTTTTTTTTTGCAAATTTATTTGCGTTTCCAATAAAATTTCTAATTCCATAAATAATCTCTATTAATTTTGTGATTTTAAAAGAATTCGTGTCTTGACTATTATTTAATATAAATTCCTTATTTGAAATGTCTTCAAATGATTTAATTATTTCACTAACATAATCAAACATTGAGCACTCTTGGTCAATAAAATCATCCTCAACACCGGGATTAAGTGACAACTTTTTAAGGATCTGGCTGCATCTTTCAACCTGGTTCACAAGTAATTCAAGGTCTTTTTTAAGTTCTTTTTTATCTTTAAACTGATTATGAAGATCTTGAGAAATTATTTTTATAGTCGAAAGAGGTGTATTCAATGAGTGAGCTGCAGCGGCAGCTTGACCTCCTAATGATACTAGCTCATGTTCTTTTGCAACGAATTCTTCAATTTTATTTAAAGCCTCCTTTCTTAAATTAGACTCTCTACCAAAAAGTATTGCAAAATAATTTAGAAAAATAAGAGCAATAATTAAGGATATAGATGTACCATAATGGTAAAAGTCATTAATAATTAATCTTTTACCTGATGGGTAAATCAAATGTTTGTGAAAAAGAGTAAGTAAAATTATTGAAAATATTGTAATCAATATTAATGATAAACTTGTTTTAAAAGACAGATTAGATGAAGAAAAAACGCTTGGAATTATCAAAAAAATTGAAAAGGGATTTATAATTCCTCCTGAAAAGTAAAGTATCAAACTTAGTTGGAGTATATCGATTGACAAAAATGAAAATGAAGCTCTATTAGAAAGAATATTTTTTTCATAAAAATAAATTAAATTTAAGTTGGATATTACTCCTAGAGCTATAACCACATTGACAATTAAAATATCAAATTCAAAATTAAAAACATATTTTGCAATATTGACTGTTAAAAACTGACCTAAAATTGCTATCCATCTAAGATTGATATAGGTAGTTTTATTTAATGTATATATTTTTGAAACTGACTTAGTTTCCATACTTAAATATCTAAATTACTAATTTCTAATGCATTAGAAATTATAAAATCTTTTCTTATGGATACGTCGTTACCCATTAAAGTATGGATTATCTTTTGATCTCTTTTTTTGTCGTTAGAGTATTTTACTTGAAGTAAATTTCTCTTTTCAGGATCTAATGTAGTATTCCAAAGTTCGTCTGGATTCATCTCACCAAGACCTTTAAATCTTTGAATATTTAATTTCGATTTTTCTTCAGATAATACCTTTTCAAATTCCTTGGTTCCCTTTTTCAATTTTTTTGTGTTCTTAGAATTGTTTAAGATAAAACTCTCCAAACTTTTTTCATCTTTTATATAAATGCTTTTGCCCGACTTGTTTATTTTAAACAAAGGTGGTTGTGCTAAGAAAATGTTCCCATTCTCTATAAGTTTATTAAATGGTTTGTTATTAAAAAAATGTCAATAACAGTGCTCTAATATGTGATCCATCAACGTCCGCATCAGTCATAATAATAATTTTTCCATATCTGAGATCATCTAAATCAATTTCCTCACTTTTGGGGTCTAAACCTAATGCATTAATCAATGTCACAATTTCATTGGATGAAATCATTTTTGATAATGATTTAGTTCTACTATCATTTGAGTTTCCGTTCTTTTTTGAATTATTTTCTTCCACGTATGTATTTAATATTTTTCCTCTTAAAGGTAATACAGCCTGGAACTCTCTATTTCTTCCCTGCTTTGCTGAACCACCCGCAGAATCACCCTCCACAATAAATAATTCAGTTCCATCCCTCTTAGAGTTTTGACAGTCAGCAAGTTTTCCAGGTAAACCAGTTAATTCAAGGGCCCCTTTTCTTCGAACACTTTCACGCGCTTTTCTAGCAACATCTCTGGCTTGTGCAGCTTGAATTATTTTAATTAGAACAATCTTAATAATACTTGGGTTTTGATCAAACCAAATCGATAGTTTCTCATTCATAAAATTTTCAACGATATTTCTAACTTCTGACGAAACCAATTTATCTTTTGTTTGAGAAGAAAATTTAGGATCAGGCATCTTAATAGATAGCACTGCACATAAACCTTCCTTGATGTCATCTCCAGTAATAGAAACTTGATTTTTCTTTAAAATATTGTTTTCATTTACATACTTATTTAAAATTCTTGTAAGTGAGCTCCTAAAACCCAAAAGATGTGTTCCTCCATCCTTTTGGAATATATTATTTGTATACGTATGCATATCTTCTGAATAACCTGAATTCCACTCCAACGAACATTCTATGTTAATGCCATTTTTATCACCCTCTAAATAAATTGGTCTTTTAAATAAATCGTTCCCATTTTTGTTTTTAAGCTTTTCCTTCTTTTCATTTAAAAAATTTACAAATTCTATTATTCCTCCATCATATTTAAATTCTATCTTTTTCTCCTTTTTCAAAGTTTTGTCCAAAACAACAAGGTTTACCCCTTTGTTTAGAAAAGCTAATTCTCGCATTCTTTTTTGAATAATCGTACTGCTGAATTTAGTTGATGAAAATATATCCTTTGAAGGCAGGAAAGTAATTTTTGTACCAGTATTTTTTGATTTCCCGATTTGTTTCAATGGAGATTTTGGATCTCCATTTTTAAATTCTACAAAAAATTTTTTCCCATCTCTCTCTATTTCTAATTCAAGTTTTTCGGATAAAGCATTTACGACTGAAACCCCAACACCATGCAATCCACCTGAAACTTTGTAGGAATCATGATCAAATTTTCCGCCTGCGTGAAGTTGTGTCATTATTACCTCTGCAGCTGATTTTTTTTCAGTTTTATGAAAATCTACAGGTATGCCACGACCATCATCTGAAACGGATATAGAGCCATCTTTATTAATCTCCACAGTTATCTTTTTGCAGTAGCCTGCTAAAGCTTCATCAATAGAATTATCGACAACCTCATAGACCATATGATGTAAACCAGTACCATCATCAGTATCACCGATATACATACCAGGTCTTTTTCTAACTGCGTCTAAACCTTTTAAAACTTTTATTGAGTCTGCTTTATAATTTGAATTTTGTTGTAGTTTCGTCATATTTTTATTTTTACGGAAAATTTATTATATCATTTTTATATGTTGAGATAAAACTCGTACTAAACCTAACATCAAATAAGTCTCAATATTATTGATTAATTTAACAAGATTTTTTTTTTTTTGCCTAAATTGAAAAAAGTCGCTTTTAAGCATCATTAACAGCTGTCAATAACAAGATTCGAAGAAGAATACCGATTATCAATATTTATTAGATAATATTTTTTTTTACAATTTTTTTAAATTTATAAAAAGCCATTATTTTTGAAAGAAAATACGCAACTCTATTTAGCCTTAAAATTATTAAGTTCAATAGAAGTTTTAGAAAATATTTTGGAACTTTGTTACTTAATTCGTTTATTAATCTCTCGTGATTTTTGATCTTGTAAAAATAATAAAGCTCATCGAAAGTGAAGTTAAAATGTCTTAGAAAAGTCCTCTTGATAGAGTTTCTCACTTTAATTTGTCCGTGTTCGTGGATCGCTCTAGCATCTTCAACTTGGATCACAGCTTTTTTTTTATCTCTTATACGTTTACAAAGGTCATCATCTAAAAAATAAAGAAATAAATTTTCATCATACAAACCGATATCTATTATATCCTCTCTTTTGAACATTATTATTGATCCAAGAACAGTCTCGGCACAAATATCTCCATCAATAACAATGGGGGTCTTATATAAATATTTTTCTGGAAAATTTCCTGAATTGGCACTCACATTTTGTTCTTTATCAAATAAAGTAGGTGATACAATGAAAGAGTTTTCATATTTTTTATGTGCATCTAAAAGTTTAAATATATCCTTTTGATCAATAATACCATCTGCCTGAAACATTAAAATAAACTCTGTGTCTGAAAGTTTTATCGCCTGATTTGCTGCTTTTGAATATCCATAATTCTTTTCATTTAATACGTATTTGAAAATTTTATAATTTTTTTCGACCTGTTTTTTAAGGGCTAAGTCGTTTGAGTTATCTACAATTATAATTTTGAAATTTTTGAAATTTTCCAAGCATTTTAAAACTAATTGTTCTTTTTCCTCATAAAGAATGATAATTATTGTAATTTTATTATATAAAGTATTCATATTTTATTAAATTTTTTATACTTAGCATGACCACGTGACCTTGAAATCATTTTAACGTTGTTTTAAAAATTATAAAAGATAAAAATTGGCGGAGAGAGTGGGATTCGAACCCACGAAAGAGTTTCCCCTAAACACGCTTTCCAAGCGTGCGCCTTAAACCACTCGGCCATCTCTCCAAACTTTTATTCAATTCATCTTATCAACATTTAAAGTAAACAGAACATTATGTTTAATCAGATTATAATAAAATTTTAATTTTGTTTTTAAAACTATAACTGTAAAGTCAAACCAACCTAATTTTCGTTTCAACATTCCCCTGCTATTAATATTATTGTGAGTATGTTCGTAAGTTACATTTGTTATATTAAGAATACTCAAAAAGTTTAGTTGTTTCGATGTCAATAAGCCTTTCAATCCTTTTCTGAGATTTGCTATTAATTTTTGTTTTCCAGGTTTTGCTAAGATATTTGAATTACCAATTAATTCGTACTCTGAAAATAAAGATCCATTATAAGGACTGTTTAATGTAAAAATTTTTTTCATTATCAAAACAGATAGTTTGCTTGCAATAGTATTAATTTTTACACTTTTGATCTTTAATTTTTTCATTAGTATTTTACATTCATCCTTGGTCATTGATCCAAATTGAACAACAAAAGAAATAAAATATTTGGGGAGCTCTCCTAATAAAGCTTTATTGGTTTCAAAATATGATTTATGAAATTCTGTATAAGTGCCAAACTTTCTAGAAAATTCTCCACTAAAAAATTCTATTTTTTTTGCTATGATTGTATCTGCGTCCCATAAGATCACTTTTTCATGAAATTTTTGTAAAAAATAAAAAGTAAATGCAAGTTTTAAAACTTGTTGGTAGTACCAAGATAATCTTTCTTTAAATAAATTTTTAAATTTATATTTTTTTGATAATCGATAAAATATTTTTTCAAATTGATGGAACGATATTATTTTATCTTCACTAATTATAGTAAACTCATTAAATTTACATTTTTTTTTAAATTGTTTAAAATCTTTTTTTGGGCAAATAATAAAAATGTTGAAATCTTTGTAAAATGATTTTAATTTTTGATAGTTGTTAATTATAATCGGTATGTTCCCTTTTAGGGAAACCTGACATATATTTAGTTTATCTTTACTAAATTTTATTTTATCTAATTTCATAAAAGATGAGAATCTGAAAATATCCAAGGCCATTCAATAGTTTTTGAATATTTTCTGAACCAAAATGGCATATATCTTTCTGCGAGAAAAGCATACAATCTAGTTTGATCATAACCTTTTAAATTTTCAAACCCAAAAATTTTCTCGCATTCAAACAACCATTCAAATTGATCTTTAAAAAAATTATTTAAAAATTTTTTTTTTGAAATAAACATTATGTGTGGATTATATGTTGTATTTCTATCTACAAATTCTGTAAAATCAGATTTATCTTTCTCATTCATTACTCTTATCGCTTTTTCTAATACTCCATAGCCATGATGAAGATCAAATTGTGTTCTAATATTTATACGTTGGTGGTCGAATAACAGTATCGGTTTTCTAATGATATTCCTCCAACCTCTCTTTAAAAGTTTTGATAATTTTGTTCCAAGAGGAATTGGTTCACAAAGCACCGTATCATATTTTTCCCATTCGTTTGGTACGCTTTTTAGAATGATATTTGAAATATCGTTATCTTCTCTGTGACTTCTCGAATTAAGCCAAAATCTTCTTTTTTGACAAAATCCTATCCAATCATTATCACTATATTTTTCGAGTTTATTTTTCCAAAACCAATAATGGAAAGTTAATTCTGAATAATGTTTTTCCTTTTTTTGAATATTTTTACCACTTAAACAAGTAATATATTTTTTATTGAATTGTCTTTCACCTACACCAACTAAATTAATATCTAGATCCTCCAAATATTTGACAGGTTTATCAGTTACACAAAAAATATTAAGATTGTTCATATATTAGTTTTTAGACCACAAAATATATTATATAAACAAATTAAAAATTTAAAATTGAGAAAAAAACTTAAAAAAACTTATAAATTATTAAGAAGTTACTATTTCTCTGCTTTGTACAAAAAAATCCATCTTAAATCAGAGTTCCAGCCAAAATTTATAAAGTTAAAAAAACCAAAACTAAATAAAATTTCTTATAAAGTATACTCAATTAAAAATTGTCGAATTTATACAAATTGTGTTGAAAATGTAAGTGTTATAAAAGACAATCAATTAATTGCAGAAGGTTCGTTTCAGCAAATAAATGGTAAACTGGTAAGTGCAAAAAGAAATGAAGTTTTAAAATCAGGAACGCCAAAATTTTTAAAAAAAATAGATGGAAATGTTTTTAATCTGACGCAAGGGGCAAGCGGGTATAATAACTATTCTCACTGGTTACTTGATATCGTGCCAAAAATAATAATCTTATCTAAAGCTTATGATTTAAAGAAGATAAATTATTTTTATTTCTCAAAATTAAATCATTTTCAAAAGGAAACTCTTAAGATACTTAAATTAAGTTCGATTAAAATTATAGATAGCAAATTCAATAAACATTGTTTAGTGGAAAATTTAATGTTTTGTACTCATCCACATTATTTTAAAGGAACCCTTTTTAACGCTCACAGCAACATTCCAAAATGGATTATATTTAATCTTAGGAAAATATTTTTAGCCGCTGCAAGTAAAAAAATTGGAAATTACAAAAAAATTTATATTGATAGGTCCGACTCTCAATACAATCACTGTAAAATTATTAACGATACAGAAATTAAAAAATATTTGAAAAAAAAGGGTTTCAAAATAATTAGATTATCTGAGTATAGTCTCAAAGAACAAATTTCGATCTTTAAAAATTGTAATCTTGTTGTGGGACCACATGGTGCAGGTTTAGTAAATCTCGTATTTTGTAAAAAAAAGACCAAAGTTTTGGAAATAAAGAATATAGGACATCCAAATATAGGTTATCAAAGAATCAGTAAATACAACAAACTAAAACATCAATATATCATGTTGAAAAAAATAGAAAATAGCAAGCAAGGAGATATGTTTTTGCCAATAAAAAAACTTGAAAATTTTTTGAATTAGATAATCCAATCCTTATAAATATTTCGACTTTTAATTAAATATTCTGGAAATGAGTTATCTAAATCTACTTTAATGAAGTTATCTTCTCTTCCAATAATGTCCTCCCCCAAAATAATTTTTTTTTTTATTTCGTCTAACTGAAGATATTTGGGATCAATACTTTCATTAAAATGTATAGGATCATTTGTTTCACATAAATTTTTATATTTATAAAGTAAATTTTCAGCGGTCTTTAAATTGCAAAAATGCCAGCCGCCATCTTTAATTATATTATTTAATCTCATTTTGTCCAAACGCCAGAAAGGTCTTTTTTTAAATTTAAGGTCTCTTAACCATTGAGGTGATTTCAGATATTTTTTTACGCAAATTCTTGTGCCATTCCAAAATGGATGATTTTTACTCTGTAAATTGAATTTATAATAAAAATGTTTTTGTTGAAAAGTAGCATATCTCTTTTTGGGATTAAAATTCTTTATACTATTTGGATTAGGAATTTCATCTAAATCTGAAATCAAAATTATATCATCATCCTTTGCGTTTTTGATTCCTCTTGATATAGAATTTCTTTGATGATTTTCTCTTAAATAAGGATCTTCACCATCAGGAAGATCTGTAACTGGTATATAAATAATTTTATTTCTAAATTTTTGAAATTTTCTAATATCAAATTTTAATTCTTTTGGATTGTTTTGCCAAGTTTTGTCACCTTCTACAATAACAAAGTGATCAACTATTTTATTCAAAATGTTTAATCTTAATTCTAGAAGTAAGTCTTCATCCCAATATGAAAAACAATCGTATATCATTTTAATTTTCTTTATTAATTTTAAGCACTCCAATAAACGCCTCTTGAGGAATTTCCACTCTTCCAAATTGTTTTGATCTAGCCTTCCCCTTTTTTTGCTTATCTAGCAGTTTTCTTTTTCTATCTCTTGCTCCTCCACCATGGATTTTTGTAAGAACATCTTTTTTAAAACCTTTTATAGTTTCTCGAGCGATAATTTTTCCTCCTATTGCGGCTTGAACGGGAATCATAAAATTATGACGAGGAATTAAATCTTTTAGTTTTTCACATACATCTCTACCTATAGTTTGTGCAAAATCTTTATGAACCATCATTGCAAGCGCATCAACAGGCTCAGAATTTACTAATATTCCTAATTTTACCAAATCACCCTCTTTGTGGCCCATTATCTCATAGTCAAAACTTGCATATCCACTTGTCATAGATTTAAGCCTATCATTAAAATCAAAGACAACTTCATTAAGAGGTATTTCATAATTTAATACCGCTCTATTTCCTGAATAGTTTAAATTTTTTTGAATACCTCTTTTATTTTGACAGAGCTTCATAATAGATCCCAAATATTGATCAGGTGTTATTATTGTGGCTTTTATCCATGGCTCTTCAATAAATTTAATTAAAGTTGGATCGGGTAAATTAGAAGGATTTTGTAAATCTTGAATATTGCCATTATTTAAATGGACTTTATAGACAACTCCCGGAGTTGTTGTTAATAAGTTAATATCAAATTCTCTTTCAAGTCTCTCTGTAATTATTTCAAGGTGTAACAAACCTAAAAAACCACATCGAAATCCCAACCCGAGTGCTGATGAAGATTCTGCTTCATAAGAAAAGCTAGAGTCATTTAGTTGTAGTTTAGCTAAACCGTCTTTTAATTTTTGATACTCTGAACTATCCACTGGGAATAGACCACAAAAAACTACTGGCTTGCTGGGTTTAAATCCTGGTAAAGCTTTTTTAATAGGACTTTGTGACTCACATATAGTATCACCAACTTTTGTATCAGATAAATTTTTAATTCCTGTAATAATAAATCCAATTTCACCAGATTTTAATTCATCAATGTCTTTAGCTTTTGGAGTAAAAACACCTACTTTTTCGACTATGTGCTCCTGATCAGTGGACATCATTTTTATTTTCATGTTTTTTTTTAGCGTTCCATCTATCACCCTTATCAATATAATAACTCCCAAATATGAATCATACCAACTATCTACAAGTAAACATTTTAACAATTCTTTTGTTTCACCTTTTGGGGGCGGCAGTGTAGAGACTATTTGCTCTAAAATATCCTCTATACCTTCACCTGTTTTTCCTGAACAAGGAACAGCATTAGATGTATCTATGCCAATTACATCTTCTATTTGTTTTTTAGTTCTATCTAAATCAGAGGCAGGTAGGTCAATTTTGTTTAATACAGGTATTATCTCATGATTTATATCTAACGCTTGATAAACATTGGCAAGTGTTTGTGCTTCGACACCTTGGGTACTATCTACAATTAATATTGATCCTTCACATGCGTAAAGTGATCGACTAACCTCATAACTAAAGTCAACATGGCCAGGTGTATCAATGATATTTAGAATGTATTCTTTGCCATCTTTTGCTTTGTAATTCAGCTTCACTGTTTGTGCCTTAATTGTAATCCCTCTTTCTCTCTCAATATCCATTGAGTCTAATACTTGATCCTTCATCTCTCTTTCTGTCAAACCTCCACACTTATGAATTATTCTGTCTGCTATTGTTGATTTCCCGTGGTCAATGTGAGCGATAATAGCGAAATTTCTTATGTTATCGAGACTAGACATTTACGATCTTAATTTTGCACCAGTTTTTTCCTCTACAGTGCTAACTATTTTTTTTGATATATTTGTCAGATCATTTTCATTTAAAGTCTTATGATCGGACTGAATTGTCACTTTTAATGCAATTGATTTTTTGTCAGATGGAATATTTTCCCCTTCATAAACATCAAAAATTTGTATTTCTTTGATTAAATTTTTATCTATATTCTGGATAACTTCTGTTAAATCTTGAGCTCTAATATCTTTATTGACTAAAAAAGCAAAATCCCTATCTGACTTCTGATAATCTGAAAAAGTTAGACTTTCTTTAGTCCTTTTATTTTTTGCTTTATATTCAACTAAGTTTTCTAAAAAGATTTCAAATCCAAAAGTATTTGAAATTATTTTTGGGTGCAAGGCACCAAAATATCCAAGAATAAGATTTCCATCTTTTGAGACTATAGATCCTGAAATACCTGGGTGATAATAAGAAGGTGTATTTTCCTCAACCTTAAAATCTTCTTTTCTTATTTCAAGTTCTGTTAATGATTGAACTAAATCTTTTTTAATATGAAAAACATCTACTAAATCATTTTTCTTTAAATTACTATCTTCATCTATAGATTGTTTTTTAATCCCACAAACAACGGTGATTTGTTGACCAGGTTTTTTTCCTGTAAAAGTTGGACCAATTTCAAAAAGTGCTTGATCGCCAAATCCTCTGTTTAGGTTTTTTTCTAAATAGAAAATGAGATTTGGATACAAAGAATTTCTTAATACATTTAAGTCTGAACTTATTGGATTTACAATTTTTACGCTTTCTAACTTTTCTTTAAATTTGTTATTAATTTTTTCGTCAGTAAATGACCATGTTATTGTTTCAAGATATCCTTTTGAGGCTACTGATCTTTGAGCTAAATGAAAATGTTTCTGAAAGTAATTAAGTGTTGGTTTTGTTCTTTTTTTATCAGGTTCAATGGACTTTATTTTTTCAAATCCAATAATTCTAATAACTTCCTCTACTAGATCAATTTCACCAAAAATATCCGGTCTCCAACTTGGAACCTTAACATTGAGAAATTTACCTTTTGTTTTAACAGTGAAGCCTAAGTTTAATAAGATCTTTTTTATCTCATTAGTGTTTATGTTGGTTCCAACTGTCTTTGATGCCATTTTTGGGTCAAATTTTATCTCAAGATCTTTAAATTTTTTTATCTTCTGCACGTCAAATTTAGAAACTTCCCCTCCACAAATTTCTAAAATTAGTTCGACGGCTGAGTCCAGTCCAGCATTTACAGACTGAGGATCTACCCCTCTTTCAAAACGGAACTTTGCATCACTATTCAAATCTAATTTTTTAGCAGTTTTTCTTATTATTGCGGGATCAAAATATGCAGACTCTAATAGTATATTTTTTGTATGTATTTCTGTTCCCGACCTTTCGCCTCCGATTATTCCACCTAAACCAAGTACACCTTCATCATCCGCTATCACACACATGTCTTTATCAAGTGTATAATTTTTATTATCTAGAGCTTTAAAACTCTCTCCTTTTTTTGAATTTCTAACGATAATTTTATTCTTTATCTTGTCTAAATCGTATGCATGGAGGGGTCGGTTTAAATCAAACATTACATAATTTGTTATGTCAACAACGGCAGAAATAGGCCTTAAGCCAAGTGCTAAAATTCTATTTTTTAACCATCCTGGACTTTCAGTATTTTTAATGTTTTTAATGATACAGCTTCCAAAAATTGAACATGCCTGATTTTTATTTTTTTCAATCTTTATCTTTAAATTATGTTTAATGTTCTTTTTAACTTTACTTTTTCTTGGTTCTTTTAATTTTCCAAAGTTAGAGGCTGACAAGTCTCTCGCTATGCCTCTCACACCTAGGCAGTCTGGTCTATTTGGGGTAATTGATAATTCAATTACATTTTTTCCTTTTTTTTCACCGAAGAATGATTTTCCAATTTTTGTTTTATATTTATCATTTAGATCTATTATTCCTTCGCTCTCATTAGAAAGTTTCAATTCTGACTCAGAACAAAGCATTCCGTAAGAGGTTTCTCCTCTGATCTTTGATACCTCTAATTTCATACCATTTTTTGGAATTACTGAGCCGGGCGGTGCGTAAATTGTCAAAAGTCCATCTCTTGCATTAGGAGCACCACACACAACTTTAAGTGTATCTTTTTTTCCAATATCCACATCACATAACTTAAGTCGATCTGCATTAGGATGTTTGTTTGCTTTTATTATTTTTGCTACAATAAATTCACTTAGCTCATTTCTGACTTGCTCCACTTTTTCTACTTCTAAACCAATACTATTTAATTTTTGGATAATTTGAGACTCACTTTTATTTGTCTTTAAATGAACGTCGAGCCAATCTTTTGTGAATTTCATTTACTTAAACCTCTGTAATTTGTTGGAACATCTAATGGATCAAAACCATAATAATTTAACCATCTATAATCACATTCGAAAAATGATCTTAAATCGTTTATTCCGTACTTAAGCATTGCTAATCTATCAATACCAATACCAAACGCGAAACCTTGATAAGTTTTCGAGTCAACTTTACAGTTTTTTAAAACATTTGGGTGCACCATTCCACACCCAAGTATCTCAAGCCATTTATCGCCTTCTCCAATAATAATTTTGTTATTTTCAATCCTATACCCAATATCTACCTCAGCTGAAGGTTCTGTAAATGGAAAGTGACTAGGTCTAAATCTCATTTTAATTTTATCCACTTCAAAAAATTCCTTTATAAAATAATTTAAACATCCTTTTAAATGTCCCATGTTAATATTCTTATCTATGTGAAGACCTTCAAGCTGATGAAACATCGGCGTATGAGTTTGATCACTATCGCTACGATAAGTTCTTCCGGGTGCGATTATCTTGAAAGGGGGTTTGCCTTTTAACATAGTTCGAACTTGAACAGGAGAGGTGTGGGTTCTAAGTAAAGTCTTCATATTCTCATCCAGATAAAATGTATCGTGCATGTCTTTTGCTGGGTGATCTTCTGGAGTATTTAAGGCAGTAAAATTATTATAGTCATTTTCGACGTCAGGCCCTTCTTCTACACTAAACCCTATTTCTGAAAAAATACACGATATTTCGTCAATAACTTGAGATACAGGATGTATCTTTCCTATTTTAAATTCATTCTCAGGTAAAGTAACGTCAATTTTTTCTTTTTTTATTTTTTCATTAAGGTTTTTATCTGAAACTTCTGTGGCTTTTGATCTAAATATTTCAAGTAATTCTTGTTTTGCTTTGTTTATATTGGATGCAAAAGTTTTTTTTTCATCCTCAGATAAAGAGCTAAGTTTTTTGAACTGAGAATTAATAAATCCATTTTTACTGAAAATATCTGTGCGTATGGATTCAATTTCTTTTGAATCCTGAGTGCTATTTAATCTGTTTTTAAACTCAAAAATTTTTTTTTCAAAATCAGACATTTTCACAGATTATTTCTTAAACTAAGAAAAACAATAGAGAAGATTAATTAAGTGCTGCTTGAGCTTTTTTTACAATTGTTTTAAACGCTTCGGGGTTATCATAAGCAATTTCAGCTAGAATTTTTCTATCTAGCTTAATACCAGATTTACTTAAAGCATGTATAAATTTTGAATATGTAAGTCCTTCACCTCTTACTCCTGCATTAATTCTTTGTATCCATAATGATTTAAATTCTCTTTTTTTATTTCTTCTATCTCTATATGCATATTGCATCGATTTTTCCATTGCTTGTCTTGCAACTCTTATAGTATTCTTTCTTCTGCCCCACTGACCTTTTACAGCTTTAAGAACTTTTTTATGTTTAGCTCTGCTTGTGACTCCTCTTTTTACTCTTGGCATCTTATCCTCTCAAACTATATGGCATGTATGATTTTACAATTTTGCCATCCTGTTTAGACATTACGGTAGTTCCTCTTTGTTTTCTAATTTGTGAATTCGTTCTCTTGATCATACCATGTCTTTTTCCAGCTTGAGGCATTATAACCTTTCCTCTTGCAGAAATTTTAAATCTTTTTTTAGCTGAACTTTTTGTTTTTAACTTTGGCATAACTGGAGGGGTTATACAAATATAATTATAATTTTACAAGAATAATTAAATTGGTTGAATAACCATAATCATCTGTTTACCGTCAAATTTAGGCTGTAACTCAACTTTTCCAAGTTTTTCCATATCAACCTTAATCTTATCCATCAATTCGTGTCCAAGATTTGAGTGTTGCAACTCCCTTCCTTTAAATTTAATAGTAAATTTTACTTTATCACCTTTAGTCAAAAATTTTTGAGCATTTTTTATTTTGAAAGTGTAATCATGAATTTCTGTAACTGGTCTAAGTTTTATCTCTTTAAGTTCAATTTTCTTTTGCTTCTTCTTTGCTTTGTTAGCTTTTTTTTGGGCATCATATTTATATTTACCCATGTCCATAATTTTGCAAACTGGTGGTTTGGCATTTTGAGCAATCTCGATTAAATCTAAACCTTCATTTTTGGCCATATTAATTGCCTCTTGGGTATTTAATATCCCTAAATTTTTTCCATCGCTGGATATTACCTGGACCTCTTGAGACATAATCCTGTTGTTTGAACGAGGACCTCGATCCTTTGTTCTCCTTTGGAAATAGTTTTGTTTGAAATCTGCCACTTATAATGATGGAGCTTTATTTAAAGCTTGATAGTGATTAATAAATTTTTTTAGTTCCATATTTTCTTGTTTTGTAGAATCTAATTGTCTAATAGTTACACTATTACTGTCAACTTCTTTTTTTCCACAAATTAATAATATTGGAACCTTTGATAACGAATGTTCCCGTATTTTGTAATTTAAATTGTGATTCTTCAAGTCAACTTCCGAATTTAAACCAGATGCAATAAGCTTTTTATTAACATCAACAGAATAATCATTAAAGTCTTCAGAAACAGGTATTACCATAATTTGTGATGGGCTAATCCAAAATGGAAGTTTTCCAGAATAATTTTCAATTAATATTCCAATAAATCTTTCAAGAGAACCAAATAAAGCTCGATGTAGCATTACTGGAACTTTTTTTGATCCATCTTTATCTACAAAAGATGCTCCCAATCTTCCTGGTAAATTTAAGTCAACTTGAAGAGTTCCACATTGCCAATCTCTTCCTATTGCATCTCTTAAAACAAACTCAATTTTTGGACCATAAAATGCACCTTCTCCTTTATTAATGCTATATTCTAATTTTGTAGCTTTAACTGCTTCCAATAAAGCTTTTTCTGCTTTGTCCCAAACCTCATCCTCGCCAACTCTAAGATCTGGTCTATCAGAATATTTTAAAATTACATTTTCAAATCCTAGATCTTTATAAATATTTAAAATAAGATTCGTAACAGAAAGAGACTCCTCTGTAATTTGATCCTCTGTGCAAAATATATGCGCATCATCTTGAGTAAAAGCTCTTACTCTCAACAAACCATGTAGTGCACCTGATGGTTCATATCTATGAACCTTACCAAATTCAGACATTTTATAAGGTAGGTCTCTATAACTTTTTAAACCTTGATTAAATACTTGAACACATCCTGGGCAATTCATAGGTTTTATGGCAAATACTTTTTCATCCGGAGTTTGAGATGTATACATGTGTGCACCAAACTTTTCCCAGTGGCCAGATTTTTCCCACAAAGATCTATCTAAAACTTCTGGGGTATTAATTTCTTTATAACCTGCTTCATTTTGTTTCTTTCTCATGTAATCGATAAGTTTTTGAAATAATGTCCATCCTCTTTGATGCCAAAATACTGCACCTGGACTTTCTTCTCTAAAATGGAATAAGTCCATTTCTTTACCAAGTTTTCTGTGATCTCTTTTTTCAGCTTCCTCTAGTCTTTTTATGTAATTATCTAAATCTTTTTTTGATGCCCAAGAAGTTCCGTAGATCCTTTGCAGCATTTCATTTTTTGAGTCACCTCTCCAATACGCGCCAGCTACTTTTGTTAATTTAAAATTTTTACCAATTTTACCGGTAGATGATAAATGTGGTCCTCGACAAAGATCATGCCATTTTCCGTGGAAGTATATCGAAATTTCCTCAGTTTTCGGAATATCTTGGATAATTTCAGACTTGTAATTCTCACCAATTTTTTTGAAATGTGAAATAGCTTTGTCCCTATCCCAAACTTCTCTATAAGTAGGTTCATCTCTATCAATAATTTCTGACATCTTTGTTTCGATTTTTTTTAAATCTGATTCAGTAAAAGGTTCTTTTCTTGAAAAGTCGTAATAAAAACCATCTTCAATAGTTGGTCCAATTGTAACTTGTGTACCAGGAAATAATTCTTGAACTGCCATTGCTAAAATATGGGCTGTATCATGTCTGATAGTATCAAGCCCATCTTTATCTTTCGATGTTAAAACTTTTACTTCGCAATCCTTTTCAATTTCGTAACTTAAATCTTTCAATTTTCCATCGACACTTATAACTAAAGCTTCCTTGGCGAGAGATTTACTAATTTTTTCAGCAACTTTAAGTCCTGAGACTTTTTCTTTAAAAGTTAATTTTTTTCCATCAGGTAAAGTTATATTAGGCATTTATTAATTTTTTATATTCTGAATAAGTTGAAAAACACATTTTTTCAACATTAAATTTTTTTTGCACGTTTTTTCTACCATTATTTCCCATCACATTAAGTGAGGTATCGTCCAATCTAAAAATAAAATCTAATTTTTCACTCAAAGAATGGTGATCGCTAGAACTGAATAATAAACCAGTTTTATTATCAACTATTGTTTCCCTGGATCCGCCAATATCACTTGCAACTATTGGTTTTTTCATTGATTGTGCTTCAACTGATATTCTACCAAAAGCCTCAGGTTCAATTGATGCAGAAACAATAACGCTAGAGACGCTATAGGCAACAGGCATTGAGGGTGCATGTTCAAGAAAAATTACATCATTATTTAATCTAAATCTTTCAATCAACCTAATAAGTTTTTTTTTGTAGATTTTTCTTCCTTGATCAGACCCAAGAAGTATAGCTATAAAATTTTTATATCCATATTTTATTTTCAGATCATTAAGAGCTTCAATAAAAATTTCTTGACCCTTCCACTCAGTAAGTCTTCCTGGCATTAAAATAATCTTTTTATTAGCATCAATATTCAGTTTTTTTAAAAATTTAATTCTATCTGCTTCTTTGATATTAT
>CACFJR010000013.1 GCA_902566755.1 uncultured Pelagibacteraceae bacterium | reverse complement strand
TTGAAAAAGCCCTGCCTCTGTACCAAAAGACACAACTTCACGTGAATTATCTCCAGTAATGCTTGATACTAACTCACAAGCCTCAGAATTTTTTTCTCTATTGAACCCTATAATTTCTCCGATTACTTCCTTTCGTATCTCAGATTTTGGATAAACTTTTTGCATTTCTGGAAGTAATTCTGTTTTTACAAATTTATCTATTTCATTATTAACAAAGACCCCATCTTCTTTTACAACAGGTCTTAATTCCCAATCAACCTTACATTTGTCAGCTATTACATTTCTTGCAATTCCACCTGAAATACCTCCAATTTGTAGAGTGGTATATGGTGGGTTAAATACAGAATTTTTAGGTTTTCTTTTTTTTAAATCTTCTCTTAATTGCATAAGTTTTTGAATAAATTTCGAAGCATATTCTACTGCATTCACTCCCTTGTCAGGCTGCGAACCATGACCAGCAAGACCATGAAAATGTGTTGTGTATTCATAACAACCCTTGTGAGCATCAATTATTTTCATATTAGTTGGCTCTCCAACAATACACAAAGAGTTTTTTATGTTTCTTTTTTTTAATTCATCTATTAAAAGGGGCGCTCCTTGACACGCTGTCTCTTCATCAAAAGTAAAAGAAAAATGTATATCTCGATCTAATTTTTCAGAAGAAAATACTGGCGCATATGCTAACACGCAAGCCAAAAAACCCTTCATATCACACGATCCTCTTCCAAACAGTTTCCCGTCTTTAATTGTTGCTTTAAAAGGATCTGTTGACCAACTTTTGGTTACAGGCACCACATCAGTATGACCCGAAAAAATTATAGATTTTTTTCCATTCTTTTTTTTTGATTTTAAAGTTGAAAATAGGTTTACTCTTTTTTTATCATTATCAAATACCTTAAATGATGATGCACCGACATCACCTAAAATTTTTTCACAGTAATTAATAATTGAGTTATTATCTTCACCTGAAATAGTTTTAAACCCTATCAAATCAGAGAGAATTTTAATTGAATCGTTATATAATTTATCTGAATTATTTTCTGTACTCATTCGTAAAAAGAATTATATATTAATTCCATGAAAGAACAAATATCCTATGATCAATTTAATAAGATCGATTTAAGAATCGGTACTGTAATTTCAGTCAAAAAAAATGAAAAGGCTCGAAAACCTTCACTAGTCGTAAAGGTTGATTTTGGAAAAGAAATAGGCATTAAACAATCTTCTGCCCAAATTACACATTATTATAATGAGGAAAATTTGATGAATAAACAGGTTATTGGTGTCTGTAATTTTGCGGAAAAAAATATCGCTGGAGTTGTTTCTCAGGTTTTAATACTTGGTGCAATCGACCAAGAGGGAAAAGTTGTATTACTCCACCCTTCACAGAAAACTGATGATGGGTTACCGATAGCTTAATTTGCTAGTAAATTTGCGACAAATGATAAATTTATTTAATTATTTTATTATGTTATGTCAGCTTACTTTTTACTCAAAAAAATAATTTGATATGAAACCAGGAAATAAAAATTCTTATAAATCTCTCACCTCGGTTAATATTAATGAAAAAGAATATAATTATTTTTCTTTGAAAATTGCAGAACAGAATGGTTTAAAAGGTATAGAAAAACTACCTAAATCATTAAAAGTTTTATTAGAAAATTTACTACGGTATGAGGATGGCAAGACAGTCACCAAAGATCAAATCCTTGCTTTGGAAAAATGGCTAAAAGATAAAAAGTCCGAGACAGAAATTGCATATAGACCTGCTAGAGTACTTCTACAAGATTATACAGGAATACCCGCAGTCGCAGATTTAGCTGCTATGCGTGAGGCTGTTAAAGAAAAAAATATGGATCCACAAATAATAAATCCATTGTCTTCTGTTGATTTAGTGATCGACCACTCAGTACAAGTTGATAAGTTTTCAACTCCAGACTCGTTAAAGAAAAATGTTGAAATTGAATTCCAGAGAAATGCTGAGAGATATTCTTTTTTGAAATGGGGACAACAAGCTTTTGATAATTTTAGAATAGTTCCACCAGGGACTGGGATATGCCATCAAGTTAATCTAGAGTATCTTTCAAAAGTAGTATGGAAAGAAAAATTTGAAAACAAAGATTATATTTTTCCAGATACTTTAGTAGGAACTGATAGCCATACTACCATGGTAAATGGTTTGTCTGTTCTTGGATGGGGAGTAGGAGGTATAGAAGCTGAAGCCGGCATGCTTGGACAACCGATCTCCATGTTAATACCTGAAGTGATTGGTTTTGAAATAACAAATAAACTTCCAGAAGGTACAACTGCAACTGACTTAGTTTTGACAGTTGTTAAAATGTTAAGGGATAAAGGTGTTGTTGGAAAGTTTGTTGAATTTTATGGAGAAGGACTTAAAAATCTTACTCTTGCTGACAGAGCAACTATAGCTAATATGGCACCAGAGTATGGAGCAACATGTGGTTTTTTTCCAATTGATGATGAAACTTTAAAATATCTAGAGTTCTCTGGTAGAGATAAAAATCAAGTAGAAATAGTAAAAAGATATGCACAAGAGCAAGGGCTATGGGTAAGTGATGATATAGTTTTTACTGACACTCTTAAATTAGATATGTCTACAATCGTTCCAACAATTTCTGGGCCTAAAAGACCTCAAGATAAAGTTTTATTAACAGAGGCTTCCAAAGATTTTGATTTAAATTTTAAAAACATTACAAAAAGGGAAACTTTTTCCACTTCAAAAGTTGATGGGACAGATTATGAAATTAAAGATGGTTCTATTTTAATAGCTGCAATCACTTCGTGTACCAATACATCAAATCCTAATGTACTTATCGGAGCAGGTTTACTTGCAAAGAAAGCTTGTGATCTTGGGTTAACAACAAAACCGTGGGTAAAAACTTCTCTTGCACCAGGGTCTCAAGTAGTTACTGATTACTTAGCAAAGGCAGGTTTAAACGTTTACCTAGATAAGCTAGGTTTTAATCTTGTTGGTTACGGTTGCACAACTTGTATTGGTAACTCTGGTCCATTACCAGAAAATATATCTTCAGCTGTTAAAAAAAATAATCTTTATGCGGTTTCAGTATTATCTGGTAATAGAAATTTTGAAGGAAGAATCTCTCCACAGATTAAAGCTAATTATTTGGCATCACCACCCTTAGTAGTAGCTTATGCATTAGCAGGACACATGAAATTTGATTTTTATAAAGATTCGTTGGGTAAATCTAGAGATGGAAAAGATATTTTTTTAAAAGATATTTGGCCATCTAATAAAGAGATTGAAGATACGTTAAGTAATTCTCTAAATGCAAAAATGTTTATTAACAGATATTCAAATGTATCCAAAGGACCATCACAATGGCAAAATATCAAAACAAAAGAAAGCAGCATCTATGAATGGGATGACAACTCAACATATGTAAAAAAACCACCATTCTTTGAAAATCTTAAAGATAGCCCCGATGGATTTAAAGATATAATAAATGCAAGACCTTTATTAATTTTAGGGGACATGATTACGACAGACCATATTTCGCCAGCTGGCTCAATTCAAAAAGAGAGTCCAACGGGTGATTATTTTATGAAAAATCAAGTTTTGCAAAAAGATTTTAATTCTTACGGTTCTAGAAGAGGTAATCATGAAGTTATGATGAGAGGAACTTTTGCAAATATAAGAATTAGAAATGAGATGGCGCCAGGAACCGAGGGAGGTTTTACTAAATTATATCCTGAGGAAAAAATAATGCCAGTTTTTGAAGCAGTAGAGGAGTATAAAAAAAGAAAAACTGATTTAATAGTCATTGGCGGCAAAGAATATGGAACAGGCTCTTCAAGAGATTGGGCAGCTAAGGGTACAAAACTTTTAGGGGTAAAATCTGTGTTTGCTGAAAGTTTTGAAAGAATTCATAGATCAAATTTAATTGGGATGGGGATATTACCATTACAATTCATAGACGGCATGAACAGAAAAAAATTAAAACTTACAGGTTCAGAAATTATTTCAGTTAATGGAATAGAAAAAGGATTAAATCCTGGAGATAAATTATCTGTCGAATTTAAATACCAAAATGGAGAAATAAAAAAAATTAAAATGCTGTGCAGAATAGATACAAATAATGAGTTGGAATATTATAAGCACGGCGGTATTCTCCAATACGTTTTAAGAAATACAATTTAACAATGTCCGAAGATATTGAAATTATTAATCAAAACACAAGAATCGAAAAAATAAAAAATTTTTTTTCTAATAATTATAAAAAATTAATAGGTTTATTAGTATCAATATTGTTGTTACTATTTTCATACTTTGGTTACCAAGAATTTAAAAAAAGGGCAAAATTAGAGATTGCCGAGACTTATAACCAGATTACTTTGAAAGAAATAACAATTGAAAACACCAGTGATATTGAACAATTGGTAAAAATCATAAAAGAAAAAGATCCAATTTATTCGGCTTTGTCATTATATTTTATCATCGAAAATGATTTAGTGAATGATCAAAAAAAAATAAACAATTTTTTTGATATAGTAATAAAATCCCAAAAGGAAAAAGAAATTAAAAATTTAATCATTTATAAAAAAGCTTTGTATAATGCAGAAATAATCTCAGAAAATGAACTTCTCGACATATTAAATCCTATCCTTAAATCAGAAAGTCTATGGAAAGCTCACGCGTTACTTCTAATGGCAGATTATTTTGAGCATAAAAATAATTTGATAAAGTCAAAAGATTTTCTAGAAGAGATAGTAAATTCTAAATTTGTTAATGATGACATCAAAATTGAAGCTGAGAGACGCTTAAAGAGGAAGTTCGGTGGTTAAAGGTTATTTAAATTTCATTATATTTTTATTGCTTTTCAGTTGCTCATTAAATCCTAATTCAAAATTTTGGACAAAAGAAAAAAAAATTTTGGTTGATAAAGGTTCAACAACAGTTTTATCAAAGAGTAAAAAGCAATCATTAGATGAATTTAATCAGAATTTTAAGATTACACTTCCAAAAAATTTAAAGTTAAATATTAATCAGAATTTAAATAATGATGGCTTTATAAACTTTGATATAAATCTTGAAAAAATGTCCAAGTATAACTTTAAAACGATTAAATCATTTTCAAATTTTGAGCCTGAAATTTTGATAGATAAAAATCACTTATTTTATTTTGACAGCACTGGGTCAATAATAAAATTTGATAACAACTCGAATATAGTTTGGAAACAAAATCACTACTCGAAACAAGACAGAAAATTACAACCAATTTTATTTTTTGGCAAAAGTGGAGAAGATCTATTCATTGCAGATAGTATAGCAAATTATTATGTAATTAATCAAAATACTGGAAAACTGAAGTGGAAGAGGAAACACTCTTCTTCGTTTAACTCTCAAATAAAAATTTTTGAAAACAAGGCTTTGATAATTGATATGGAAAATCAATTGAGATGTTTTTCTTTAGAAACAGGTGAGCTTATATGGTCTGTAAAAACTCAACGAACTCTTTTAAGATCCCAAAAAAAACAATCTTTAATTATAAAAAATGATAAAGTATATTTTAGCAATTCTATAGGTGACGTTACTGCAGTAAATATTTCAAATGGAAAAATAGTTTGGCAAGCACCAACCCAATCAAATATTACTTTTGGAAGTACTTTTTTTTTAAAATTGTCCGATATTGTATCTGACGAAACTTCAATTTTTTTCTCAGATAATAATGATCAATTTTTCTCTTTAGATTTATTAACAGGCTCAATAAATTGGAAGCAAGATTTTAGCTCAGAGATAAGGCCGGCATTAATTGATGATTACTTGATTACAATTTCAGACAATGGCTTGCTTATAATTATGGATAAAAAAATTGGGCAGATTATAAGAATCAATGACTTGTATAAAAATATTAAGGATAAAAGAAAAAAAGATTTTCAACCTATAGGTTTTGTTGTGGGTAAATCATATATTTATCTCTCTACAAAAAATGGGAGAGTTATAGTTATTAATTTCAAAGAAGGTAAAATAGAAAAAATGGTAAAATTAGATAATAACAAACTACAAAGACCTGTTTATTTTAATAAGAGTTTATACATTGCAAAAGACAATTCGATAATAAGATTAAATTAATGCTACTCAAAATTCTTGAAAAACTTGGTAGAAAAAAAGTTGTTTTAGACAGGGGACCCTCTCATCCGAATTATGAAAAAGCTAAACCGTGGATGAATAGATATTATCTTATTTTTAGACATAGACCAAAGTGGTTTCCTTTTAATATTCTAATACATGAAATGTTAGACGATGATCATGGAGAAGGAGTCCACAATCATCCATTCCCATTTATGACAATTATACTAAGAGATGGATATTTTGAAACTTTAAAAAGTGGAAAATTCTGGAGGCCAGCAGGCTATATTGGTTTTAGATCTGCAAACACACATCATAGAATTGATATTAAACCAGGAACTAAACCTCTTACCATATTTATAGCAGGTCCATATGGATTAAGGAAAGGATCAAGATCAGAGTATGGAATTAATTTTAAAACTAAAAAATGAAGCAAAAGTTTTTTGAATTAAGACTAAAAACAAATGGACAAAAATTATATAATTTTACAGATCAAACTATAAATTGGATCGAGGAAAATTCTTTTAATGATGGAATTTTGAATTTAAGCATTCAACATACAAGCGCCTCTTTGATTGTTCAAGAAAATGCCGATCCAGATGTCCAGACAGATTTATTAAGTTATTTTGATAAATTAGTTCCTATGGATGAAAAATCTTATATTCATAAATCAGAGGGAAAAGATGATATGCCTGCTCATATTAAATCTGCTCTAACAAATAATCAAATTTCTTTGAGTGTAAAAAAAAAAGAATTATTATTAGGCACCTGGCAAGGAATTTATTTGTTTGAACACAGAATTGAAAGTCAAGTGAGAAAAATTATTCACCATTTTATAGGTGATTAGATGTGAGGATCATATGCCCATTGTAAAATAGCTTGTCTCTGTCTTCTTCTACAAGTCAAATTTCCTTTTTCACAATTTTTTTCAATAGCAGTCACATGCCTTCTAAAATTTTTCCATCTTTTAATTTGAGTTATATCTACTTTTGGTATTCGTCTACCCATTGAAAATCTACAATACCATTGGAACCAACCTAGTGGATCTTCTTTAAATATCCAACCTTTTTCAATCCAATGTTCTCTAGAAAGTCCTGCTTTAACTTTAAACCTATTTATATTTACATCAAAAGTTTCACTTAGCTTAGCTTTTACAAACCACGTTTTTGGGTACTCTTTAATATTATTCCCAAAATAAGATCCACCAAAAACACCTAACTCAAGCATTTTTTTTGGGGAAAGTTCCGGTTTAAATAATCTATAAATCTCTGCGTCACTTAATTTTTTCATATAATCAAATTAATTTTTTTCCTTCACGTAATAACTTTTGGTAAAGATCTATATCTGCAGATCCCTCACAACCTATCAATAATATATTTGAATTTTCATTTATTTCTAGGGCACTCTTTGTTTCTTCATTATTACAACATGAAATTAAACTTGTGATCCCAGGCGTTGAACATTCACCTCCTATTATTGGAATATCACTTAATACTTTATCTGCTAACATTGCTATAGTCTGTGGTACGAATTTATCTGAAACACTAACACAATTATTTACAGAATTTTTTAATATTTGCCATGGGACTAATGACACTTCTCCACAAGACATGCCGCCCATTATACTTTCTTTCAAAATCTCTACACTGGTAGGGGTATTATTTTCTACACTCTGCATTACACAATTCGCATTTTCAGGCTCAACAATAATAATTTTTGGTACTTTTTTGAAATAATTAGCTACACCAGCGATTAAACCTGCTGCCATACCTCCGACACCAGCTTGTAAAAAGATGTGTGTGATATATTCATTAGTTTGCACTGAAATTTCTTTTATTATTGTCGAATATCCAGCCATTGTAAGCTTTGGAACAAATTCATAATCTGGCCAGGCTACATCTTGAATAATTTCCCAATTATTTTTTTTAGACTCTTCCTTACAAAAATTAAGAGAATCTTCATAATTTCCTTTAACTCTGATTACTTCAGCATTAAAATTCCTCATTTCTTTGGCTCTAGTTTCGCTTACGTTCTCACTAATAAAAATTTTACAATTTAATCCTAAATTTTTTGCTCCCCAAGCAACTGATTTGCCATGATTTCCTGCAGTAGCCGTTGAAACTATAATGTCTTTTCTTCCTTTAGCTATTTTTTCTACAGCATAGGCGCCACCAAGGGCTTTAAAAGATTTGAGACCAAATCTCTTAGATTCATCTTTGTAAAATATATTTTTTAATCCTAATTCTTTACAAAGTTTACTTAAACTTTCTAACGGGGTAGGTTGATATTTGTGCCATTTTGAAATTGTTTTAAAGGCATCTTCCAATAAATCACTATTTAAGATTTTTAATATTTTTGAACGATCAAATTCAAAATTTTCATTATTGATAAACTTTGTAAATTTTTGATTCAGGTATAGGTTTTTCTGCATTTGTTTAAATAGTAAGAAATTATAAGGTAACTCTTAGGCTGGACTAAATCAAATAATTAGTGCATAGAGATTATCATATATGACTAAAATTATTATAATTGGTGCTGGTGCAATGGGCTCGGCTTTCACGATCCCTTGTATTGAAAATGGCAATGATGTTACCTTAATCGGTACACACCTTGAAAATGATTTAATAGATGAAATTTCAAAATCAGCTCATCCCGTTTTGAAAGTAGCTTTGCCCAAAAAACTTAAAATTGAAAAATTTGAAAAAATTAAGGATTATTCAGATGCTGATTTAATTGTATGTGCTGTAAGCTCTCTAGGAGTCGATTGGTTTATTGACCAAATTTCTCAAATGGGAAAAAAAAAACTTAATATAATTTTATTAACTAAGGGTTTGGGAATCGAAGCAGGAAAATTAATAACAATTTCTTACAAGATTAAAAATGAACTTAAAAAAAATGGTTTTGATGATGTGATCGTTTCAGCAATAAAAGGACCTTGTCTTGCAGCTGGATTAGCAAATAAGATGAGGACAGGCACAGTAATTGCTAGTGAAAATAAAGACACAGCAAAATTAATACAGAAAACAATAACAACTGAATATTATTCGACAGAGATATCAGAAGACGTAAAAGGAGTAGAATTTTGCGGTGCAATAAAAAATATCTATTCTATGTTAATTGGAGCTTCAGAAGGTTTAAGCAACCCAAGCGCCCCTGAAAGTATAAAATCAAAATTTTTTCTGAATACATCAGCATCTTTAATTCATCGCTCAATTTCTGAGATGGTAAAATTTGTCAAATACTTTGGCGGCAATGAAACAACAGTTTATGGCCTTGCTGGTTTGGGAGATTTATATGTAAGTGCAATAGGTGGAAGAAACAGTCAAATGGGGAAATATTTAGGACACGGAACTTTATATAAAGAAGCTAAAGAAAAATTTATGAAAGATATTACTGTTGAAGGTGCACAGTTAGCACTTGAAATTGGTCCAATTCTTTTAAAGGAACTTGAAAAAAATGAATTTCCTTTAATGTTCAACATACTTGAGACCATCTGCAATAATAAAAAATTAAGTATTAATTGGTAAACTAAAATAGTCCCTCAACATCACCTTTTTTGTTAAGCTTAATATTATTAGCTGCAGGAACTTTGGGTAGACCAGGCATAGTCATAATTGATCCACAGACAACCACAATAAATTCAGCTCCTGATGATAATCTCACTTCTCTTATTGGAATTTCATGATTTGATGGAGCTCCTTTTAACTTCGGATCAGTAGAAAAACTATATTGGGTTTTAGCTATACAAACAGGTAAATTCTTGTAGCCATTACTCTCAAAAACTTTAAGTTTCTCTTTTACATCTTCATTTGCAATAACTCTATCGCCTCTGTAAATCTCCTTAACAATTTTTTCAATTTTACCCAAAAGATTTAAACTATCTTCGTACAAAAATTTGAAATTACTTTTCTTTGAGTCTTTGCATATTTTGACAACTTTTTTAGCAAGATCAGTTGTGCCTTTGCCACCCATCGCCCAATGTTTACATTCACTGACCTGAACTTTCATATCTTTACAAAAATTGAGAACAGCATCTATTTCTTTTTTTGTATCTAAAGCAAAATGATTAATTGCAACAATTGGCTCTAGACCAAATTTTTTAATGTTTAAGATATGTCTTTCTAAATTAATTAAACCTTTTTTCAAAGAGGCTGTATCTTCTTTTTTTAGATTTTCTTTTTCCACACCTCCGTGCATCTTTAATGCTCTAATAGTTGCAACAATTACAACACAGCTAGGTTTTAATCCTGCCTTCCTACATTTTATATCTAAAAATTTTTCAGCACCAAGGTCTGCACCAAATCCGGCTTCAGTAACAACGTAGTCTGATAGCTTAAGAGCTGCCGTTGTAGCAATAACAGAATTACATCCATGAGCAATATTAGCGAATGGACCTCCATGAATAATAGCTGGGTTATGTTCTAAGCTTTGGGTAACATTAGGTCTTATTGCTTCTTTTAAAAGAACAGTCATTGGTCCGTGGGCATTTAAATCTTTTGCAAAAATTGGCTGATTATCTTTATTGTAAGCTATAGTTATATTTCCAATTTTTTTTTTTAAATCATTCAAGTTTTTAGCCAAACAAAAAATAGCCATGACTTCAGAAGCAACAGTTATATCAAAACCATCTACTCTTTTAAAATCTTTTGCAACACCACTGGTGTTAATGTCAATAAATCTTAAAGCACGATCGTTCATATCCATCACTCTTTTCCAAACTATTTTTTTTTCATCAATATTAAGTTTGTTTCCCCAGTAAATATGATTGTCAATCATTGCAGATAACAAATTATGTGCTGATGTTATTGCATGAAAATCTCCAGTGAAATGAAGATTTATCTGTTCCATGGGAACAACTTGTGAATACCCACCTCCGGCTGCCCCTCCTTTCATACCAAACGAAGGTCCAAGACTTGGTTCTCTTAAACAAACAATAGATTTTTTTCCAATTTTATTTAAACCATCATTTAGACCAACAGAAGTAGTTGTTTTACCTTCTCCTGCTGGTGTTGGTGTGATAGCTGTAACTAGTATTAGATGACCATCTTTTTTCTTTTTAAGTTTATTTAAAAACTCAAAATTTATTTTTGCTATATGTCTTCCCATAGGGCTAAAAGCACTTGGATTATCAGGAACATTTATTTTTTTTAAAATTTTTGAAATTGGTTTAAGTTTGCTATTTCTAGCTATTTCTATGTCTGATTTAAATTTTTTCATTTAAGTCGTTTTTTAGGGTGTTTATACTTTATTTGTTCACTTTAAAAGAAATAAATTACAATGGACTTTTAATTATTTAATACATATCTTGAAGCATGAAAAAAAATTTCAGGTTTTTTGATAATAGACAAAAATATCTTCTTTTTGTAACCACAACTAATGAAAAAAATAAAATCGCTGATGCTTTAAAACCAATTGTACAGAATTTGAAACCTAAAAATCCAGCATTAAAAATTTTTGACGCTGGGATGGGGGACGGCTCTTTACTAATGAGTGTGATGAGGCAATGTCATCAAAAAATGCCTAATATACCGCTATTAGTTTCTACAAAAGAAATAAGCATGGAAGATGTGAGGTTAGGTTTAGAGAAACTTCCTGATAGATTTGCTGAACATAAAAATACTGTTTTTGTTATTTCAAATTTGAACTATGTGGAGTCAACTTCTTTAAAATCAAGAAATGTTAAAAAACAAAAAAGGATGAATTGGAAAGTCGTAAAATTAAAGGGAAATTCTTCTTTAGATTTTTCAAATCAATTAAGAAAGCTTAATCAAGAATTTTTAGCTAAAAAATGGCAGGTTGAAACTAATCCAAAAACAGGAACATCAACTTATAAAGAACCATGCGTGATTGTTATCTATAGAAAAGACCAAGAATTCGTTCTTAAGAATGTAATACCGAAAAAAAATAACGGAAAAACTGATTATAATTTAATTATTGCCTCTCAACCGTATAGATCAAGAGTTAGTGCAGAAAAAAAGGTTAAATATGTAATTGAACCAATGATTAAATCTTTAGCAAAAAAAGGAAAGCTTGTTGTTGTACATGCTTGCGGTGAAGATCCAGCAAATAAAATAATAAAAAAGATATGGCCTAAAGAAAATCCATTTCCATATTTATATTCATCGATTGAAAAATACATTAAGTCGAATACAGATAAATCTTTCTTAAAAACTTTAAAGTTTCATAAAGTAAAAAAGATAAGTTATGTTTTGAGAGCACTACCAAACGAAATTAGTGGTGGAATAGCTACATCGTTAATATTTTCTGCATGGAATGCCGCAGTTTACGTAAATCAAATATCGGACGAACAAATAATGAAAGCAGAAAAACATAAGAATTACCAAAAAGTTGTTCAAAATATTGTAAATAAATATAAAGGATTGCACTTTAAAAACGAATTATTTGTAATAGAAAAGAAATAATTAATATTTTTCAACCACTGTTTGTAATTAAAAGTTTATTTTGATCCTCAAATTGATCACAAATTAAAATTTTTAATTGTTGTAAAAATTTTCACAAATTGTAAGAGATGCAATGTTTAAAAAAACATTCTTTCTAATTGCTTTATTTTCAATGCTTACTGGTTGTTACCAGTCTACAGCTTCATTAATTGGCCCAACAGTGACATTGGGAACTTCTGGAAACCTAGCTCAATCTGCACTTTCGTACTCTGTAAATGAATCAGTAAAAAAAGCCACCGGTAAATACCCTGTTGAACATATAAAAAAAAGATTCAAAAAATAAAAATTAAACTTTTACTTTCATATAACAAGAATTTGGGTCATTTTTATAATGCCCAAATGGATCACAATCCTCAAAGCCACAAGATTTGAATAGCTTTCTTGCCGGTTCAAAAAAATTACCTGATCCAGTCTCAATAAAAATATTTTTTAATCCAATATCTCTAGACTTAGATAATAAGATAGAAATAATTTCTTTGCCAAATCCTTTTTCTCTAAATTTATCATGCACTCTTATGGATTTGAACTCACCATAATCTTGACCAAGAATCTTTATTGCTCCACATCCAATGAGATCTTCATTATTCCAAATACTCCAGAATTTAATTGTTTTATCTTTTAGTCCATCTATATCGAGGACATGAGTACTACCAGCTGGAGAGACGGATCTTAATTCAATAAAGTGTTTTTTTAAAAGTTCATTTACTTTAAAATCATCAAAATTGTTTTCAACTGCTTTCATTGGCATCTATAAAATGTCATCTAAATTTTGGAATTCACCGATCTTAAAGATAATAGCTTCGTCTTTTTTAAAACCATATTTTTTTGCATTATCTAAAAATCTTTTTGCAGGCTCCATTATAGGTTCTAATGATAATACAAAAGTTCCCCAATGCATTCCAATAACCCTTTTGCTGTTTAAGTCTTTGGCAATCTGCAATGCCTCTTCAGGATTGGTATGGTAAACAGATTTATCAAACATAGGTTTAAAATTATAGGCACCGATATTTATAAAAGTGAGATCAATTGGTCCGAATTTTTTTCCAATTTCCTTATAAATTTCTCCATATCCAGTATCGCAAGCAAACAAAATTTTTTTTCTTTTATATTCAATTAAATAACTTCCCCAAAGAGTTTTATTGGTATCTGTTAAACTTCTTTTTGACCAATGAACTGCAGGTAGCATAGTTATTTTTAAATCATTTTTCTCGATTGATTGATACCAATCAAGCTCACTTACCTTCTTAAAATTATTTTTTGTAAAATATTTACCAAGCTTTAGGGGGACAATTACATTAGCATCTTTGTAAGGAAATTTTCTAATTGTACCCATGTCTTGATGATCATAGTGATTATGTGTCAGTAAAAATAAATCAATTTTTGGAATTTCGTTTAAGTTTAAAGCTGGAGCAACATATCTTTTAGGTCCAAAAATTAATGGTCCAGCATTTTTTGAAAAAACTGGATCTGTTATAATAGTTGTTTCTCCGAGTTTTATTAAAAATGTAGCATGTCCAATCCAGCCAATATAATCACGGTTTTGTTTTGAAGCTAAATCTTTTAAGACATATTCCTTTTTTAAAACATGATCATCTGGAACTGTCATGTCTAATTTTTTTTTCTCTTTGTTAAAAGTAGAGTAAGACCATTTAATTTTATCATCTCTCACTGGGGAACCTTCGGGATTTCTAAAGGTGTTATCAGGTAAATGATGATACGGTTTATTTTCCATAGAATTTATATTCGAAAACATGAAACAACAGAAAACTAAAACAATAAGCTTTTTAATCATTGATCTTATTGATTTCTGTAAAATGTCCCATTTTTCTCTTTTCTTTAATTTCCTTTTTTAAATAATCGAAAAAAAATTCGTTATCTTGAAATTTTTTTCCTTTATATTTAGTTATTTCATTACCTAGAATATTTGTCATTTTCGCATTGTAAAGTTTTAATGTTTTTACCTTTTTAAGACCACAAACTGCGCGAACATGGTTTTCGAATTGACTGATATTGTGTGAGTTGATTGTCATGTGACCAGAATTATGTACTCTGGGTGCGATTTCATTTACTAACAAATTGTCTTTATCATCTATAAAAAATTCGACACATAAAGTTCCTACATAATCCAATTTTTCACTAATTTTTTTTGCATATTCGATAGATTGAGAAAAATGTTTATTGCTTATGCTAGCTGGAATTTTTGAGACTTTTAATATTTGGTCATCATGTTTATTTTCAAATGGCTCATAAATTTCGTATTCATTTTTTTTAAATCTTGTGACTATTACAGAGATTTCTTTTTTTAAACTAACCATTTTTTCTAATATATAGTCGCTATTTTTAGAAAGGCTAATATTTTCACAGTCCTCAAGATTATTTAATTTAAATTGTCCCTTCCCATCATAACCAAGAGTAGCTGTTTTTAAGATCGCAGGTAAAAGATCGCCATTTGATATCAAATCATCTTTATTATTAATCTTTTTGTATTGTGTAGTTTTAATATTTTGATCATTTACAAAATTCTTCTCCAAAATCCTATTTTGAATAATCTTATTTATCTGAGGTTTTGGCAAAACTTCTTTTATCGAATTAAGTTTATCCAAAATATCAAAAGGGATATTCTCAAATTCAAAAGTAATTTTGTCTACTTTTTTAGTGAAATAATTAATTTTTTCTTCATCGTTATAATTTGACAAAATAAATTCATCAGAAAATTCTTTTGCGGGAGACATTGGGTCATCGCTCCATACAATTGTATACACATCCAATTTTTTTGCTGCCATACAAAGCATACAACCTAATTGACCGCCACCCAAAATACCAAGATTAGTTTTCTTCATTAGTTATTTTGGTTTTTTTTTCACTGATTTTGTTTGTTTAATTCTTAATTTCAGCAAAGAATTTTTTATTTTTTTGTCAGTTGTTCCAAGAATAGATGCAGCATATAGTGCAGCATTAATTGCACCATCTTTTCCTATCGCAACAGTACCAACAGGAATACCTTTTGGCATCTGAACAATTGATAATAAACTATCAAGACCCTTTAGTTTTTTACTTTCAACCGGAACCCCAATCACAGGGACAGTTGTTAAAGAGGCAATCATGCCAGGTAAATGTGCAGATCCACCAGCTCCAGCAATTATAACTGAATAATTAGTCTCTGATTTTTTTGCAAACTCATAAAGTCTTTTTGGTGTTCTGTGTGCTGATACAATTTTTACATCAAAACTAATTTTTAAACTCCTTAGGATTTTGACACAATCTTTCATAGTTGAATAATCCGATTGACTTCCCATAACTATCGCTATTTTATGATACTTTTTAAGTTTCATTTACGTATTTATTATCAGATATATAATAATTATTATATAACTAAACTTATGAATTTCAAAATTGACAACTTACAAAACTGTTAATGATTGAGAACAAAAATAATGTCGAATACCTTGATGATTTTTGTGAAGAATGTGGGTATGAGGATGAAAGTGTTTCACAAAATTTGTTGATGTTTGGATATAAAATTTGTGACTCTTGTAAAATCTCTAAAACTATATTTCCTATTTAAGTTATATTACTAATAGGCAAACTATTTAACCTACTCATCACAAAAGAAACAGATAAAATTGCTAATATCAAAAATGATAAAAAAACTATTCCAAACGCTTTAATATTTGATTTAAAATTTAATACCTCTTTAGTTGAAATTATTAATGAGGCAAATATCCAAAATTGAGTTAAGAAAATTATTGGCATTACTAAATCAGGTGTCAATGCTATAAATCTTAGTAATCCAGGGGCATGAGCAATACCTACTGCAATTAAAATTTTTTTAAAGGTGACCTTGGTATCTTTATCAGGAAAAATTTTGGCACCGATTGTAAATATCAAAACCGCCCAAAAAAACCATGTTAATACTGCAGTTAATGCTGAGAGAGTTAATGAAGTTTTGTAAAAATTATTAGTAGCAATTGCTCCTGCAACGCCATCTAGTATCATTATAATAGCAGCAAAGTAAATTGAAACTTCGGAGTAAGTCTTTACCTCCTTATAAAGTTTTTTATCAAGTTTTATCGATCTAAAAACTAATTCTAAAAAAAATCCAAACATTTATTTTTTATTTTTTTTTTGAGCATAATAGGAAATTAATAAAGGAAAAATGATTAAAATAATACCTATAATAACACATGTTATTAATAAAAAGTATTTTGACATTCAATGAGTCTAAATGAGAAAAAAAGGGGCATTACCCCCTTTTTATAATTTATTTAGCTTCTCTTGTATTAGGATTGTAAGACTCTGTGAAAGGTATATCAACGATCACAGCATCAACTGGATCATTTCCTTTTTCACAATATTTCTTTGGAAGATGAATTTTAAATTTTCTACCTACTTTACCCATCGGAAATCCATTTTTATTCAAAGTTCCATCGAAAGGCACATACCCCATTGCAATATTAGTTTTTTTTTCAGGATGGTACCAAGGTGATGTAACAAATCCTACTGGATTTTTTCCATCCTCAGAGATTAACCAAAAATCTGGTGCATATTCTTCTATTGGTTTTCCCCCTAGTTCCATTCCTACTAGCTGAAGTTTGTATGGTTTTCCTCCAGAGGATATCTCACTTTTCATTTTTTCTAAGGCTTCTTTACCAACATAGTCTCCTTGTTTCTCCCAAACACCTTTTCCAGATAATGAAACTTGATAACCTAAGTTACATTGAAATGGATTATGCTCGTTATCCATGTCTTGACCCCAAGATAAAATACCTGCTTGTATTCTTCTGTGGTGAGCAGGAGCGATAACCATTAGATTGTGTTTTTTTCCAGCTTTTAAAACTGCATTCCACATATCTTCTGCATATAAAGTCGCATTTCTTAAATAAATTTCATATCCAGCTTCACCTGAAAAACCTGATTGTGAAATCACACAACTTCTTCCACCAACTTTTGCTTCAGCCAATCCGTAAAAAGGCATGTTGTCTAAATCAACTTGATTTCCAATTAAATCATTCATTAATGCCTTCGATTTAGGACCTTGAATTTGAACTGGACATGCATCTATCTCATCAATTTCTACATTAAATCTTTTGTCAGAGTTAACACCTTGTAGATAAAGACCAATATCACTATCAGATAAACTAAACCAAAATTCATCTTCAGATATTCTTAATAAAATAGGATCATTTAAGACACCACCTTTGTAATTACATAAAATTACGTATCTAGCACGCATTGGAGAAATTTTTGTTGCATCTCTTGTAATAACGTAGTCTGTAAATTTTTCAGCATCCGAACCTTTTACTCTTATTTGTCTTTCAACTGCTACATTCCACATTGTTACATGTTTTTTAATAGCCTCATATTCAACCATCGCTCCACCCTTTTCTGGTCTTACATAACCTCGTGGATGATAAATTCTATTGTAAACAGTTGCTCTCCAACATCCAGCTTTCATGGACAAATGCCAGTAAGGAGATTTTCTTACTCTTGTAGAAATTAACATTTCAACTTGAGTTGGACCACTTTGTCTTAAATTGTATGGAACATGTCTATCAGATTGATCAACAGCAGTAGAGTGAGAAACTTTTGAATAATCTACTTTCTCAATTATTCTGCCTTTTGACATTGGCTTACTGACTTTCTTAGATTTTACTTTAGCTACTTTTTTTGGCTTTCTTTTTTTCGAACTTACTTTCTTTTTTTTAGGCATAGTTATTATCCTTTAACCATTTGTTTGTTTCCTTAAGTCCTCCAAATGTATAAATATGAAAGTGTTCTGTATGATCTTTTAATTTATCAATTAGATCATTTGGGTCTTTAGGTTTCAATAAATCTAGAGCCTTACTAAAATTAGATTTAAGGAAATTTATGGAATTTTTTGCACCTACAATATTAGCAAATTTTATTAAGCTCGATATCTTAAGAGGCCCAGTAATTCCAACATGCACTGGCACTGTTTGTTTAGAAATAAAATCTATGATTGGCTGAGGATCAAGTAACCATTGAGTTACTATATAATCAGCATAAGGCTTTTTATCTTGCATAGCTTTTTCCAAATCTGAGTCGGATATATCAGGACTCCCCTCAGGATGTCCAGCAATTCCTATCTTCATCTTCTCAAAATAACCAGTCTCTAAAAGTTGAAATGAGCTATCAAATTTACCAGCTGGTTCACGGCCCCCTCCAATAATTAAAGCTTGTTTAACCCCCCCATCTTTACAGATGCTTACATACTCTTTTAACTGGTGCTCATTCTCCATTGATCTTGCTGGAAAATGAGGGATAGGGTTGAAGCCTTTCTTTACAAGTTGGACTGCTTGATTTGCTGTCTCTTGAAAATCCCCACCTGGCAACAATGTTATATAGACATCTTTTAGTTCCGGCAGAGTTGATAGATCTGTTTTAGGCCCAATTTCTATAGAAAAATTCATTTACCGGATTATTATCTATTTTTAATTTGTGTGTCTATAAAATATAATTAACAAAAATAAATTTATTAATTTAAAAATGGCCCAAAAAGACATCGGAAATAAAGTCCCTTTGCATACTCTAAAGAAAGTTGAGGATGTAGCGGCTTATTATGATGAATGGGCGCTAAATAATAAGTATGACAAAGATATGGAAGCTTGGAATTATACTGGACCGAAAGAAACTTCCGAAACATTCAATAAATATCAAAAGAATAAAAACATTGAAATATTTGATGCCGGTTGTGGAACTGGTTTAGTTGCAGTTGAGCTAAAAAAAATCGGTTACCAAAATTTTTATGGCGCCGATATATCACAAAAATTGTTGGATTTAGTGCCCCAAGGTCTTTACAAATCTTTAGAAAGGATCGATTTAAACAAAAAATTGATACACGAGGATGATAAATTTGATTCAGTATTTTGCGTTGGAACATTTACATTTGGGCATGTCAAACCTGATGCTTTAGATGAATTTATAAGAATTACAAAAAATAACGGTTTAATTTGTTTTACAATTAATGTTGGAGTTTATAAGGATTATGGTTTTGATAAAAAGATCAATAATTTAATAGAGAATTATAAATGGAAAAAACTTGAATTTTTTAAATCAAACTATTTATCCAGCAAAGATGTAAATGCTTGGCTCGGAATATATAAAGTTACAAAATAATTAATATGAATTTAAAAATAATTTTAATTATGGGTTTACCTGGCGCAGGCAAAACAACACTTGCAGATGCACTTGCCAAAAAAATTAAAGCAAAAAGACTTAATGCTGATGAGGTAAGAAAAGAAGCAAATGATTGGGATTTTTCCAAGGAAGGAAGAAAAAGGCAAGCAAAAAGAATGTCAAATTTTGCACTAAAACTAAAGAATGAAGGCAACAATGTAATTGCTGATTTTATATGTCCCACTCCTGAGGCACGTAAATTGTTTCCCGCAGACTATATAGTTTGGGTTGATACAATTAAGTCTGGAAGATTTGATGATACAAATAAAATGTTTGTTAAACCTGAAAAATTTGATTTTCATGTTACATCACAAAATGCTAAAGAATGGTCTGAGAAAATTTTAACAGATTTAAGTAAAAATGTACAAGTGGGATAATAAAAAACCAACAGCGCAAATGTTAGGAAGATGGCAGCCTTTTCATGACGGACATTATGCTCTGTTTGAGGAAATAATTAAAAAGACTGGTCAAGTTTGTATTCAAATACGAGATGTTCAGGGCGTAGATGATAATCCATTTGATTTTGAAACAGTAAAAAAGAAAATTGAAGATAGATTGAATCCGAAATATGAGGGAAGGTTTAAAATAGTGCTAGTCCCCAATATTACAAATATATGTTATGGAAGAGGAGTGGGCTATAAAATCGAAAAGATAGTATTAGACGATGAAACCCAAAAAATATCAGCAACTAAAATAAGAGCAAAAATGCGAGAAGATGGGGAGCTTAAATAGAATGACAGTTATTGTTAAAGATAATGGTTTCGGTATCAAAAACATAATAATAAACGAACCCAAAACTTATAATTCCTTGTCCTTTAAAACATTAAATAATTTAATAAATATTTTTAGAAGATTAGAAAACGATAATAAGACTCGAGTAATAATTTTAAGTGGAAATGGCAAAGGCTTTAGCGCAGGTCATAATCTTAAAGAAGTAAAAAATTTAAAAGTGAGATCTAAATACTTAAAATTATTTAATCTTTGTTCAAAATTAATGCTTAACATTGTTGAAGGAAGAAAACCTGTTATTGCTAAAGTCCATGGTTCTGCATTTGCAGCAGGATGTCAACTCGCAGCAAGTTGCGACTTAGCCTATGCATCAATAGACGCAAAATTTGCTACCCCAGGAGTAAATATAGGTTTATTTTGTAGCACACCAATGGTTGCCGTAAGTAGAAAAATTGGAAAAAAAAGAATGATGAAAATGTTGTTAACAGGTGAACCTATTAATGCAAGATATGCAAAAGAAATTGGTTTAATAAATGACTGTTTTCCAAAAAATAAATTAAATTCAAAAGTATTAGAAGTCGCAAAAGTAATTTCAGCAAAATCAAATTTATCAATCAAAATTGGAAAAAAAGCATTTTATAAACAATTAGAAATGCCTCTTAAAAAAGCTTACGCATACACAAGTAAAATGATGACATTGAATATGATGTCAATGGATGCAAGAGAGGGAATTTCAGCATTTTTAGAAAAAAGGAAACCTAATTGGAAAAATAAATGACAAAATTAATTGAAGATATTTTAAAAAATTCTAAAACTATTGCCATGGTGGGTGTAAGCTCTCTTAAAAAAAAAGAGGATCCAAAAAACCTAAAAAGAAAACCATCAACTATTGTTATGAAATACATGCAGGAATTTGGTTATAGGGTAATTCCAGTAAATCCTTTTGCAGAAGGTGAAATTATCCATGGTGAAAAAGTTTTTTCAAAATTAGAGGATATAGAATTGTCAATAGATATTGTTAATATTTTTAGACCTTCAAATGAAACCCCTGATTTAGCTAACGAGGCTGTAAAAATAAATGCGAAAGTTTTGTGGCTTCAATACGGAATTAAAAATGACGCAGCGGAAAAAATAGCCTTAGATGCAAAAATGAAATATATATCTAATCGTTGTATTAAACAGGACTATCAAAACATATTTCAAAAAGTAAATCCTGTTTTTCCAGCATTAAAAAGTTAAACATAAAAAAAATTAATGCGTAATTTTATTGTCATTTTTATTCTTATTTTTTTTGTTAATAACCAATCATATTCTCAAGAATTGAAAAAAACTTATTTTGGCGGTGGGTGTTTTTGGTGCATGGAGGAGTCTTTCGATAAGGTAGAGGGTGTCACCAATGTTGTCTCTGGTTATTCGGGGGGAAAAAAGTCTAATCCGACTTACAAAGAGGTAACTTATGGTGATACTGGTCATATTGAAGTGGTTGAAATAACATACGATACAAACAAGATCGGTTTTGAGGAATTATTAAATGTTTTTTGGAAAAATATTGACCCTTTTGATGCGGCAGGTCAATTTTGTGACAAAGGTTATAGTTATAAATCTGCTGCATTCTATATGAACGACAATCAAAAGAAGCTAATAGAAAAAAGTATTAAAGCTATAGAAAATGATTTTAATAATAAAGTTGTAACTTTTGTTAAAAAATTTGAAAAATTTTATCCAGCAGAGGATTATCACCAAAATTATTATCAAACAAATTTTATAAATTACTTACTTTATAAAAAAGGGTGTGGTAGAGAGAGAAGGTTAGAAAATATCTGGCAACAATGAAACAAATTTTTTTAATATACGGGCACTATAACGATAAATCATTTAATGCAGCAATAAGGGATACTTTTATAAAATCTTCAGAAGATAAAGGTAATAAAGTTGATTGTGTTGATCTTTACAAAGAAAAATTTAATCCAATTTTTGCAGGAGAAGAACCAGATGATATTGTTTTGGACCACAGAAAAAGAATTGAGAAGAGCGATGTGATTGTTCTTGTTGCTCCTATATGGAATTTCAGGATGCCTGCGATGGTCGAGGGATGGATTGATAAAGTTCTTTCTCCACCATGGGCTTTTAGTTTTAAAAAATTATTTGGTAATTATGGATATCCTATTGGAAATTTAAAAGGAAAAAAGGCAGTAGTATTTTGTACTTACGGATCACCTCAATTTGCAATTAGAACATTCTTTTTGAATATGCCAACAAAAAGATTGAGAAGAGGGGTTTTTAATATTTGTGGGATAACAGACGTTGTTTATAAAAGATTCTTTGCAGTTCCATTTGTATCAAAAGAAAAAAGAGAAAAATTTTTAGAGGAAGTAAAACAAACAGCTTCCCAAATATAATTATTTTTTTAATTTATTAGAAAAGATTAAATTATCACTTTTAAATTTTTGTGAGTTACTTTTAATAAATTCTTTCATAATTATTATTTTTTCATTCTCAAATTCTGAAACTTTTCTTTGATCTAAATCAACATAAAGAGATAAAATTTCAATGGTTGATGCTAAAAATTTTTTTTCTTTGTGAATCATTTCAAGCTTGTATTGCAACCTTTTTTTATCATGATCGAAATATAGTAAATTTACATCTACCTCGTCACCTTCTTTTACCTCTTGGTTGTAAGTAATATGCGACTCAACCACCATGGTGCTTTTTTTTGTTTTTTTAGCTGACTCCTCGCCCATTTTAAATTTGTCCATTAATATTTCAGCACCAAATAAATCAAAAATTAAGACATAATAAGCCACGTTCATATGGCCATTATAATCAGTCCATTCTTTTATAATTTTCTTAGAATTTAAATAAAGCGACATTTTATTCGTAAAATTTATATTATAATATTGTAAAATTAAAGTTCTATAATGAATAAATTTTTATTTTTCTTTTTACTCTTTTATCTTCATGTAGGGAATGTTTATTCTGATATTATTAAGCCAAACACAAAAATTGAACCTTATAACGTAGTTAAAATACAACTAATCAGTTTAAAGAATAATGATAAACCAGATAAAGATTTTGGTATTGAACAAACGTGGGAGTTCGCTCATCCAGAAAATAAAATAAATACTGGCCCATTAAATAATTTTAAAAAGATGTTAAAAAACGAAATTTACTCAATTTTGTTAAATCATAAAGATCATAAAATTGAAGAGATCTATAATAATAAGAAGATCGCAATTTATGATGTAATCATTTTGGGATCAGATAATTTTTACTATGAGTTCAAGTGGCAAGTAGAAAGGTACGACGGTAAGGGATCACTTAACAATTGTTGGTTGACTACTGCAGTCTCTAATCCAGTTTCTCTCGGAGCATCAATTTAGATTATGAAAAAACCTAAATATGAAAATCGTATTCTTATTCTTATGCTTATACTTTGTGTTCCACCTATTTTGACCACCCAGATAACTTGGTATTACTTTGGTCAGGAGATTGGTCTCAACTGTGGAATTGTTGTAGGCATAATTAGCGTGAGTGTCGCAGCTTATTTGTTGTTCCAATTAGATTGGAGAGAACCGGACGACGACTAATAGAATTTTGTTTCGTTCGATTTAAAAATCTTGTAGAAATCTATTAATGAAATCTAAAGCAAAAGTCGTGATAGTCGGTGGAGGTGTTGTAGGAGTTAGCGCCCTTTATCATCTTGCTAAAAAAGGCTGGTCAGATGTTGTTTTAGTTGAAAGAAAAGAACTTACTTCTGGATCAACTTGGCATGCTGCAGGTTTGTTACCACTTTTTAATATGAGTTACTCTGTTGGGCAACTCCATAAATATGCAGTCAATTTATATAAAAAATTAGAGGAAGAAACGGGTAAGAACGTTGGCTTCAGTGTTGTTTCAAATATTAGACTTGCTAATAATAAAGATAGAATGGATGAGTATTTTCAATATGCAGGAGTTGCAAAAACTATTGGCGTTGATGTAAAATTTTTGACACCTGATCAGGTAAAAGAAATTTGGCCTTTATGTAATACTTCAGATTTAGTCGGTGCAATTCAACACCCAGAGGATGGATACATTCAGCCCGCTGATTTAACACAAGCTTTAGCCACAGGTGCAAGGAATAGAGGTGCAGAGATTTATAGAAACACCACGGTAGTTGGTATGAAACAAATT
>CACFJR010000012.1 GCA_902566755.1 uncultured Pelagibacteraceae bacterium | reverse complement strand
GTATTATTGCTCCAGGAGTTAATCTTTCACTAAAAAATTTAGTTTCAAAAGCAGAATTGATTCCAAAAATTAATTTAAGCCAAACTAAAATAGTTATTGGAAAAAACACAAAGCAGGCAGTAGTGTCAGGTTTTTATTGGGGATATAGTGGTCTTATCGAAAAAATTATTTCTAAGATTTCAAAAATTACCCAAAAAAATTTTAAGATTATTTTAACAGGAGGTCTTGCGCATTTATTTAAAACAAATATAAGATTAAATGTTTTAGTCGACAAAAATCTTACAATAAAAGGATTAATAAAAGCTCATAAAATATTAAACAAATGAAAGATGAATTATTATTTTGTCCATTAGGTGGATCAGGTGAAATTGGCATGAACTTAAATCTTTTTGCCTACGGTAAACCAGAAAATCATAAGTGGATTATTGTAGATATTGGAGTCACCTTTGCTGATGATACAGTTCCAGGAATAGATCTAATATATCCTGATCCTGGTTTCATAGTTGATAAAAAAGACTCATTACTTGGTATAGTACTTACACATGCTCATGAAGATCACATTGGCGCGATTTCACATATTTGGCCGGAACTCAAATGTAATATATATGCTACCCCATTTACTGCAGCTTTAGTGACTGAAAAGTTTAAGGAAAAGAAAATAGACATTCACCCTTTTTTAAAGATTGTAAATTTAAGAGGTAACATAAAACTCGGACCATTTGATATTGAGCTAATAACTATGACTCACTCTATTCTAGAACCCAACGGACTAAAAATAAATACTCCACTTGGCTGCGTGTTACATACTGGTGATTGGAAGTGTGATCCAAACCCATTAATTGGAGATGTAATAGACTCTAAAAAACTTAAATCAATTGGCGATGATGGAGTTTTGGCGATGATATGTGACTCAACAAATATATTTAGTATTGGTAGATCAGGCTCAGAAATAGATGTAAGAAAAAATTTACTGAAGATATTTGAAAGATTAAAAAAAAAAATAATAGTAACCTGTTTTGCATCAAATGTTGCTAGAATGGAAACTATTTTCTTTTGTGCGCAGAAAACAGGAAGACAGATTTCTTTAGTAGGAAGGTCTATGCATAGAATTTTTAAAGCAGCTAGACAATGTGGGTATCTCAAAGATGTAATTGATCCTATTGATCCAAGAGATGCCAAAAAAATTTCAAGAGACAAAATAGTGTATTTATGTACTGGAACTCAAGGAGAGCCTATGGGAGCAATGAGTAGAATATCGAATTTTACCCATCCAGATGTAATGATAGAAAATGGCGACACTGCAATTTTTTCATCTAAAATAATACCTGGTAATGAAAAAAAACTATCTAAATTACACAATAAATTAGTTATTGAAGGTATTGAAGTGATTACAGAAGAAGATGAATTTATACATGTATCCGGTCACCCTAATAGGGAAGAGTTAAAGGATATGTACACTTGGATAAAACCAAAATCAGTAATACCTGTTCATGGAGAATACAGACATATGCAGGAGCACATTAATTTTGCCAAGGAAATGAAAATACCCTATCCAGTTAAAGTTATGAATGGTGATATTGTTAAATTAGCTCCAGCTGAAAAACCTTTTATTTATGATAAAGCACCCGCAGGAAAATTTTATTTGGATGGAAACATTAGTGTTGAAGAGGACTCAAATTCTATTAAAGAACGTAAAAATCTTTCCATAAACGGAATGATGGAAGTTACAATTCTTGTTACACCCAAAGGTAACATTCATGACAGACCAATTGTGACAGTAAAGGGGCTCCCAATAAATGATTATGAAGATTTTAGATTTGGATTAGAAAATGAAATTGAAAAAACAGCCAGAACATTTTCTTTAACGAATAGCAGACAGCAAGAAAATGCTATCGATGCTTTTAAAAGTGTTTGTAAAAAATATACAAAAAATAAAGTAGGCAAAAGACCTTTTACAAATATTAATATAGTTCAAATTTGATGAATTTAACTGGTTCGATTATTATATATGTTCTTATATGGTGGATAGTTTTCTTTTCGTTGCTGCCAGTAGATGTAGATCGAAATCAAAAAAATTTTGTGGAGGGTGTTGATCCCGGAGCTCCCGAAAACCCTAAATTAATAAAAAAACTATTATATTCAACTTTGATTACATCAATAATTTTTATAGGTATATTTCTATTAGTAAAGTATGATTATCTTAATTTAAGGAATCTAATTACATAATGTTTTTATCAAAATCATTTATTCCATTATTAAAAAACTATCCCTCTGAGGCGAAAATTAAATCACACAAACTAATGTTGAGGTTAGGAATGATTAAACAATCATCAGCAGGTATTTACTCCTGGCTTCCCCTTGGCTTCAAAGTGATGAAAAAAATTGAACAAATAGTTAGAGAGGAACAAAATAAAATAGGTGCTCAAGAAATATTGATGCCAACAATACAGTCCTCCGAGATTTGGAAAGAAAGTGGAAGATATAAAGATTATGGAGAGGAGATGCTCAGAATTAAAGATAGACAGAACAGAGAAATTTTATATGGTCCAACTAATGAAGAGCTAGTTACAGATATTTTTAGAAACAGTATAAAATCATATAAATCTCTTCCTCAATTACTTTATCATATTCAATGGAAATTTAGAGATGAACTAAGACCAAGATTTGGGATAATGAGATGTAGAGAATTTTTTATGAAAGATGCTTATTCATTTGACCTTAGTGATGATGATGCAGAATTTTCATATAACAAATTTTTTCTATCATATTTAAAAACTTTTAAGAGATTAGAATTATCAGCAATACCGATGACAGCTGAAACGGGACCAATTGGCGGGAGTTTGTCACATGAATTTATTATCTTAGCTGAAACCGGTGAAAGTAAAATTTATACTGACAAAAGAATTTTTGAGGTAAATCACGACAATTATAAATTAGAAAAAGAGTCTTTAAAAAAACTAAGACTTGAATATGACAAATTTTACGCCGTCACAGACGAGAAAATTGACAACAAGGAGTTCAACAACAAGGTTGATAAAAAAAATCAGTTAGAGACCAAAGGTATTGAAGTCGGTCATATTTTTTACTTTGGTGATAAATATTCAAAACCAATGAATGCTGCTGTTGATCAAGATGGTAAAAAAATTTTTGTAAAAATGGGTTCTTATGGAATTGGAGTTTCAAGATTAGTTGGTGCCTTAATTGAGGCAAATTTTGATGAGAAAAATGAAGTTATGAAATGGCCAGTATCAGTTTCTCCTTTTGAGTGTGCAATTATTTGTTTTGCATCTAAAAATGATACCACAAGTATCGAAATGGGTATTAAAGTAAAAAATTTTTTAGAACAGAATAATATTGAAACAGTTTTAGACGATTCAGACGAAAATTTTTCAGGAAAGTTAAAAAAATTTAATTTAATTGGAATACCATTTCAAATTCTAATTGGAAAAAATCCTGATAAAAATAAAGTTGAGTTTAAAGAAGTGGGGAACGATAGCAAGATGATAAGTCTTGAAGAAGCCCTTAATTTCATTAAATCCAAAAAAATAAATTGATCTCAACTTTAGAAAAAAAATTAATTTTTAGATATCTTAAAACTAGAAAAAAAGATGGTTTTTTAAATATTATCACTTTATTTTCTTTCTTAGGCATAAGTTTAGGCGTAGCAGTTTTGATTATAGTTATGTCTGTAATGAACGGGTTTAGATCAGAGTTGATAAACAAGATAACTAATTTCAATGCACATGTTATCGTAAAACCATATAGTAAGAAAATAGAACAAAAAAAAATAGATAACGAGTTTTTAAAAAATATATCTTCAAATTTGATATTAAGCAATAATGGAGAGGGAATACTTTTAAATGATGAGATTACTAAAGGTATTTTAGTTAGAGGCTATTTTGAAAATGATTTTCAAAAACTGAATATTGTAAATAATAAATATTTTAGAGGCGATAAAAAAATCCTAGATAATAATATATCGATAGGGAGTGATTTAAGTTATGACCTTGAATTAAAAATTGGTGACCGAATTTCAATTATTTCACCTTCTGGTGAAAATACACTAATTGGATCCATACCTCGACAAAAAACTTTTAAAATAAGTTCTATATTTGATAGTAGGTTTGCTGAGTTTAATAATTCTGTTGTGTTTATTAATCTTAAAGATCTACATGGTTTATTTGATTTAAAAAAAGAAAATAATTTCTTAGAGGTTTATTTATATAAACCTGACAAAATTGAGATTTATCGTGAGAAACTAATGTCGATTTTTACCGACGAATATATATTCACCTGGTCAGATTTAAACAAACCATTATTTTCTGCCTTAAAAGTAGAAAGAAATGTTATGTTCATAATATTATCTTTAATAATCATAGTTGCTGCTTTTAACATTATTTCGGGACTTACTATTTTAGTAAAAAATAAAACTAGGGAAATCGCAATATTAAAATCAATTGGTGTTTCTAACTTTTCTATTCGAAAAATATTTTTTTTTATTGGATTTTTAATAGGGTTTTTAGCAACAATTATGGGAGTTGTCATAGGTGTAACTTTCTCTCTTTATGTTGAGGAGATAAGAATTTTAATTAGCAATGTCTTTAATATAAGTTTATTTCCAGAAGAAATATATTTTTTAAGTACTATTCCATATCAAATAGACTTTTGGTCAATATTTTTAATTTCAAGTTGTTCAATTATAATGACTTGTTTAGTCTCAATATACCCTGCAACTAAAGCAGCAAAATTAGATACAATTAAATCCTTGAAATATGAGTAACATTATAGAGCTAAACAATATTTCAAAGACATTTGATAATCAAAAAAGGATTTCTGTCCTTAAAAATTTAAGTTTTAAATTTAAGAAAGGAAAAATTTATTCATTGTCTGGACCCTCTGGATCTGGAAAATCAACTTTACTAAATTTATTATCTTTAATAGATAGACCATCATCAGGAAATATTAAAATTGATAATAGAAATATAAATCATAATGAAATTGAGATTAACGATAAAATTAGATCTAGTAATATTGGGATTGTTTATCAAGAGAAAAACTTGTTGCCTGATTTTACGGCTATCGAAAATGTTTGCATAGCCAGCTTAGCTGCTAATAATAATCACAAAATAGCAGAACAAGAATCATTAAAGATAATTCAAAAAGTTGGCTTAAAAGATAGGGCTAATCATTATCCATCAGAATTATCAGGAGGAGAAATGCAAAGAATTGCTATATCGAGAGCAATAGTAAATAAACCTAGAATAATACTAGCTGATGAACCGACAGGAAGTTTAGATCATGAAAATGCAAATCAAATATTTAACTTACTCTTTAAATTAAAAAATAAAGATCGTGTTATAATATTTGCAACTCATAATAGATTTTTTGCTAATAAAGCAGACTATAAAATTTCCTTAAGTAATGGTAAAATCAAAACCATTAATGGAAAAATCTAAAAAAACATTTAATCACTTAAAAATACATACCCAATATTCTATTTGTGAAGGTGCCATAAGAATCGATGAACTTAGTAAATATTGCCAAGAAAATAAGATTAAAGCGATTGGAATGTCAGATACATCAAATTTGTGTGGATCTCTAGAATTCTCAGAACAAATTTCAAAGTCTAAAACCCAGCCTATAATCGGATCCCAGATTAAGTTTAAATTCAACGATATAATTGGATCATTACCTATTATTGCCAAAAATAGTGAGGGTTATAAAGAACTTATAAATTTGTCTTCTAAATCTTTTCTTGAGAACACAAATTTAGAAGAACCACATTGCAATATTGAATTATTATTTAAATGTTCAGAAAATCTTATAATTCTCTCAGGAGGAATTAATAATTTATCAGGTACTCTCTTTCAAAAAGATAGATTAGATGAACTTGAAAAACTTTATTTTACTTTGAACAAAAATTCAGGTGATAACTTCTATATTGAAATTCAAAGACATGGCGACATACATGAAAAAAATTTTGAAAATTTTAATCTTTCTATGTCAAAAAAAGTTAATGTTCCAATCATTGCGACAAATGAGGTTTATTATTTACATAAGGATATGAGTGAAGCACACGATGCATTACTTTGTATTGGTTCAAAAAACTACATTAATGATAAACAAAGACTAAAATTAACAGACAATCATTATCTTAAAAGTGATGATGAAATGAAAAAAATATTTCATGAACTTCCTGAAGCTTTAGAAAACAATTATAACTTACCTTTAAGATGTAGTTTTAGACCTGAATATTCAAAACCACTATTACCTGATATAAACACTAATAGTGATATCTCATCTAATGATCAATTAAAAAAAGATGCAAATGATGGACTAATTCAAAAGTTTAAGGAAAGATTTGAGGGCGAGGATTTAAAAGGTGAAAAATTTTTTAAATATAAGAAAAGATTAGATCACGAAATTAATATCATTTGTCAGATGAATTACTCTAGTTATTTTTTAATTGTATCTGATTACATCAAATGGGCTAAAAGCAACAATATTCCAGTTGGACCAGGCAGAGGATCTGGTGCTGGTTCATTAGTAGCATGGTGTCTACAAATTACCGACGTAGACCCAATTTACTTTAACTTAATTTTTGAGCGATTTTTAAATCCAGATCGTATTTCTATGCCTGACTTTGATATTGATTTTTGTGAGGAAAAACGTGATTTAGTTTTTGAATATCTTAACAAAAAATATAAAGACTCAGTAGCTCACATCATTACTTTTGGCAAATTAAAAGCTAGAATGGTTATTAGAGATGTCGGCAGGGTAATGGGCCTTCCGTATGGTTTTGTAGACAGTATTTGTAAAATGATTCCATTCGATCCTTCAAGACCAATGAGTTTAACTGAATGTATAAATTCAGAACCTAGATTACAAAAAATCATAAATGAGGATAGGAGAGTAGATAAACTTATTAAATTGTCTCTTAAACTTGAAGGTTTAAATAGAAATTTTGCGACACATGCGGCTGGCGTAGTAATTGCAGACAAAAAATTAATTGATACTGTTCCGTTATATAAAGATAGCTCATCTAATTTACTTTTACCTTCCACTCAGTTTGATATGTATTCAGCTGAAAACTCTGGTCTGATTAAATTTGATTTCTTGGGCTTAAAAACACTTACTGTGATCAACAACACTATAAAACTTTTAAATAAAAAAAAAATTGATTTTAATATAGAGAAAATTAATTATGAAGATCAAACAGTTTTTGACCTATTGTCTTCAGGTAAAACAGTTGGTTTGTTTCAACTAGAAAGTTCCGGAATGCGGGATGCTCTCACTCAAATGAAACCAAATAGATTAGAAGATATTATAGCTTTAGTCGCTTTATACAGACCAGGCCCTATGAGCAATATTCCTATTTATAATGATTGCAAACATGGAAAAAGAACACCAGACTATTTGCACCCAAAATTAGAAAACATTTTAAAATCAACATATGGTGTAATTATTTACCAAGAACAAGTTATGCAAATTGCACAAGTCTTATCAGGTTTCACTGCAGGTGAAGCAGATATTCTAAGACGTGCAATGGGAAAAAAGAAGAGAGCAGAGTTAGAAAAACAGAAAGCTAGATTTATAGATGGCGCTTATCAAAACGGTATTCCCAAAGATGTTGCTGCAAGTATTTTTTTAAAAATTGAACCCTTTGCGGAATACGGTTTTAATAAAAGTCATGCTGCAGCTTATGCTATAATTGCTTATCAAACGGCATATTTAAAAACTCATTTTACCAATGAATTTTTTTCCGCATCAATGTCCATGGAAATGTCAAATCAAAAAAAATTAGGAGAATTCTATGAGGAGCTAAAAAGATTAAATATAAATATAATATCTCCTGATATAAATTTATGTAACAGTGATTTTTATTCTGACACAAAAAACTTTTATTATGCTTTAGGGGCGTTAAAAAATGTTGGATACGAGGCTATTTCAAACATAGTAAAGGAAAGAGAAAAAAATGGCAAATTTAGATCCTTAAATGATTTTATAAATAGAGTTAATCCGAAAGATATAAACAAACTTCAAATGGAAGCTCTTACAAAAGCTGGGGCATTTGATAATATTTTCAAAGGTAGAAAATCAATTTTTGAATCAATACCTAATTTAATATCCAAATCAAAAAATATTTTTGAAAACAAGTCCCTTAATCAAATTGATTTATTTGCCAATAGTGAGGAACCTAATGATGGTGATGTAGTAGATAATCTTGGAGAATGGAACTTTCAAGAAAAAATGGCAAAAGAATTTGAAACTGTTGGTTTTTTCATATCAGATCATCCACTTAATCAATATCAAGATGTATTTGAGGAATTTAATATTCTTTCTTACAAAAATGTTAATGAAGATAAAGAAATTAGCGAGGGATCAGTTGCAGCAACTATTCTTAAAATCCAAGAAAAGAAAACTCAAAAGGGAACGTCATACGCAATAATTAAATTTTCTGATCAATTAAGCATATTTGAATTATTTGTTTTTTCTGACACATTTGAATTAAATAGAAGTAAGATTAAAGAGGGCAATTCGGTAATTTTGACTATACAGAAAATTACTAAGCAAAATGATCCTCAATCTACAAGGTTAAATGTCAAAAAAATAATTTCATTAGATGATCTTATTAATAAACCGATTAATTCAATAAGTTTTAAGGTAAAAAATGTTGACGAGGTTGATACACTTTCTAAAATGCTGAAAAAAGGTGGAGATGTTGAGGTAAATATCAATGTTGTATCTAGCGATAAGGCTTATAAAATAAAGCTTAAAGATAAACGTTTAATCGATAGAAAAACTGTGAGTCTCATAAAGAATCAAGGAATTTCAACAACAATTCATTGATTTATCTCTTGCCTTTACCTCAATAAATTTATAAAACGCTTTAAAAATACGCACAGAGCTTTTGGTTAATAACCTCCGGTCCTTAAATGGAATTAGCTTTGGTGGAACAACCGGGAAAAATTATGAAGATACCTAACTTATCAATACAACAACTTTTAGAAGCAGGCGTACATCTAGGTCATAAAACTCTTAGATGGAATCCAAAAATGAAGAAATACATTTTTGGCAAAAGAGATTCTGTGCATATAATTGATTTAACTCAAACTCTTGAGCTTACTAATAAAGCTTTAGAAAAAATTTATGAAACTATTACAAATAATGGGAAAATTTTGTTCATCTCAACAAAAAAACAAGCCTCAGAGGCTATTGCTGAATTGGCAAAGTCTACTGATCAATATTTTGTAAATTATAGATGGCTAGGAGGTATGTTGACTAACTGGGGAACTATATCAAACTCTATTAAAAAACTCCAAAAAATTAATACAGACTTAAAATCAGAAAATAGAGGTTTTACAAAAAAAGAACTTTTAAAAATGAGCATTCAAAGAGATAAACTCCAAAGATCTTTAGGGGGTATATCTGACATGAAAAAAGTTCCTGATTTAGTTTTTATAATTGATACAAACTACGAGTCTCTTGCAATAAAAGAGTCTATAAAATTAAATATTCCGATAATTGCTATACTCGATACAAATTCAGATCCAGAAGGTATCGATTTTCCAATACCAGGTAATGATGATGCAAGGAGATCAATTGATTTATATTGTTCTTTAGTAAAAGAAACAATTAATAATGCAAAGAAAAATATTCCAGAAGATGTAAAAAAAAATGGTGAACAAAAAGTGATAACACCTAAATCCGCTTCTTCTACACCTAAAAAAAAAATTAATTAATTGATTAAATGAGCGATCTTGAAAGTGTTAAAAAATTAAGAAGCACCACTGGTGCAGGCTTTAAGGATTGCAACAGTGCGTTGAAGGAGGCTTCTGGAGATTTAGAAAAAGCAATAGAAATTTTAAGAATAAAAGGGGTTTCAAAAGCTTCAAAAAAAATGTCAAGAGAAGCTAATGAAGGCCTTGTATTTATTTGTGGTGATGAAAAAAAAACATCTATAATTGAAATCAATTGTGAAACAGACTTTGTAGCCAAAAATGATGATTTTTTAAATTTTACTAAAGAGATTGGAGTGATAAATAATTCTGTAAATTCTAATATAGAAAAACTCAACAACAGTAAAATGAAAAATGGATCAATGGTATCTCAAAACTTAATTGATTTAATAGCAAAAATCGGAGAAAAAATTACCATAGGAAGATTAAAAACATTAAAAAACTCTAAATCTAAAATTTTTACTTACAATCATTCAATAGTTAAAGATAACCTATCTAAACTTGGTGTTATTGTAAGTTTAGAATTTGAAAAGAGCTCGAAAGATATTGAACAATTTGGAAAACAACTTTCAATGCATATTGCTGCTTCAAATCCAATGGTAGTAGATAAAAAAGATATCAAGGACGACGTTATTGAAAAAGAAAAAAAAATTATAGAGGAAGAACTTAAGAATCTTGGTAAACCTAAAGAAATTGCCGAAAAAATAAGTCTTGGAAAAATTAATAAATTTAAAGAGGATAATAGCCTTCTAACTCAAGACTGGGTTATGGATCCTAAATTAAAAGTGAAAGATGTCTTAACTAAAGTTGATACAAAGAATTTGAAGATAAAAGATTTTATTAGAATTAAAATTGGTGAATAATGTTTAAAGAAGACTTGTATAAACAAAAAATGACTAAAACATTTGATGTTTTTGTAAAAGAGCTTGGATCATTAAGGACAGGTCGAGCAAATGCAAGTATGCTTGATCTAATTAAAGTTGATGTATATGGACAAAAAATGCCAATTAATCAATTAGCAACAATCACAACACCCGAACCAAGAGTAATTAATATTCAAGTTTGGGACTCTAATAACGTAGCACTTGTAGACTCTACAATTAAAAAATCGGACTTGGGATTAAATCCACAAATAGATGGACAGCTTATAAGACTCCCAATTCCGGATTTAAGTGAAGAAAGAAGAATGGAAATTAAAAAGGTTATAAAAACAATGGGTGAAAAATGTAAAGTTTCAATAAGAAATATCAGAAGAGAAGGAAATGATGAATTAAAAAAAATACTTAAATCAAAAGAGATAAGTGAAGATGATGAAAAAAAATTTGAAAAAATAATTCAAACATATACCGACAATTTTGTTAAAAAAGTTGATGAGAAAGTTATAATAAAAGAAAAAGAAATAATGACTATATGAACCCTATTAAACATATGGCCATAATAATGGATGGTAATGGTCGATGGGGTTTAAAACATAAAAAATCAAGAAATTTAGGACATAAAGAAGGTTTAAAAACTGTTCAGATGGTCATGAAGTATTGCATAAAAAAAGAGATAAAATTTCTTACTTTGTATGCATTTTCAACTGAAAACTGGAAACGACCTATAAAAGAAAGAAATTATTTATTTAGTCTTTTAGAAATTTACTTAAAAGAAAAATTGGAGAAAATAAATAATGAAAAAATAAAAATTAAAATTTTAGGGGAAAAAAAATTTTCTAATAAACTTAATAATCTATTAAATTTAGCTGAAAAAAAGACAAATAAAAATACAAAACTTCAGATAAATCTAGCCCTTAATTATGGTTCTAAAAAAGAAATAGTATATGCTTTTAATAAGTTGAGGTATAAAAGCAAAATTTCAGAAAATGATATTGATCATAGTTTATACACAAAAAATATTCCAGATCCTGAAATTCTTATACGAACAGGAAATACTCAAAGACTCAGCAACTTTTTGTTATGGCAAGCTGCGTATACAGAAATATTCTTTGAAAAAAAACTGTGGCCAGATTTTAAGTATGAAGATTTAAACAAAATTGTTAAAAAATTTTATAATATAAAAAGAAATTTTGGAAAAATATAATGAGATCGGAGCTATTCAAAAGATTTACATCATCTCTTTTTTTAATGAGCCTTATATTTTTAAGTGCTTTAATTAATGATTATATTTTTTTGAGTCTATTATTCATTGTTGTAATATTTAGTTGGGTTGAATGGATTAAAATTATTGAAAAAATAAAATTCAAGAAAATTTATAGTATAATTCATATTATTCTTTTTTTGATTTATCTTTTAATGGCATTTGTAATTTGTTTTAATGTTTTTGTTATTGATAAATACTTTTTCTTATCAATCTTAATGATTTGCGTTTTTTCAGATGTTGGAGGATATATTTTTGGAAAAACTTTTAAGGGAAAAAAACTAACGAAAATTAGCCCTAATAAGACTATATCTGGATCAATAGGCTCATTTATTTTATCTTACATTGGTTTTTTCTTAATATATTTATATTTTAGTGATCTGCTTTTTGTTAGATTACAAATTGAAGTTTTAGTCTTCATACCTTTCTTTATTTCATTAATTTGTCAGTCAGGGGATTTATTTATCTCTTATTATAAAAGAAAAGCTAAAATTAAAAATACTGGGAATTTAATACCTGGTCACGGCGGGCTGCTGGATAGAATTGATGGTTCAATATTTGCTCTACCAATAGGTTTTATTATAATATCTCTTTTTTAAATAATGAAAAAAATTATAATATTAGGGTCAACAGGATCAATTGGAAAACAAACTTTAGAAATAATTAAGAAAGATAAGAATAAGTTTAAAGTTTTGTTATTATCTACAGATAAAAACATTAATCTTATATCGAAACAAATTAAAACTTTTAAAGTTAAAAACATAGTCGTCACTAATAAAAAAAAATATAAAATATTAAAAAAAAAATTTAAAAAAGTTAAAATTTTTCCAGATTTTAATAAAATAGATAAAGATCTAAAAGTAAAAGCTGATTATGCTATGTCCGCAATATCAGGAATTGAAGGTTTGAGACCAACACTTAAGATTATCAAAAAAACAAAACGAATTGCTATAGCAAATAAAGAGTCGATAATTTGTGGATGGGAACTAATTCAAAAAGAACTTAAAAGGCATAAAACCGAGTTTATACCCGTTGACTCAGAACATTTTTCGATATGGTCAGTATTAAAAGATTATCACAAAAAAGATGTAGAAAAGATTATTTTAACAGCATCTGGGGGCCCGTTTTTAAATCAAAAAATTACAAAAGATATCAAACCAAAAGTCGCAACCAATCATCCAAATTGGAAAATGGGAAAAAAAATTTCAATTGACTCAGCAACACTCATGAACAAAATTTTCGAAGTAATAGAAGCAAAAAAGATATTTGATGTAGAATTGAAGAAATTCGATATTTTAATACATCCTAAATCTTACGTACATGCAATAGTTAAATTTAAAAACGGATTGATAAAAATTATTGCTCACGATACAAATATGAAGATACCAATTTCAAATTCTATCCATTTAGGGGAATCTAATCAAAGATTTATAAAATCAAAAGGTATTAATATATCCAATCTTAATTCATTAAACTTTCAAAAAGTAAAGTCAAAAAACTTTCCAGTGATTAATATTTTAAAAAAAATCACAAAAAAAAATAGCTTATTTGATACTGTTCTAGTTTCAATAAATGATGAACTTGTGAACCTTTTTTTAAAAAATAAAATTAGTTTTTTGGATATTTCATCAAAAATTCGCCTTTTAATAAATTCACCAATTTTTTCAAAATTTAGGCATCAAAAACCAAATGATTTAGCTCAAATTGAAAAATTAAATGAGTTTGTGAGATTGAAAACGAGAACTTTAAGTGTAATATCCCAAAAAAAATGAAATACATATTAATAATTTTAATAATTTTTAAATTTGCATTTACATATGCATTTGCTGATATAATAAACGATATTCAAGTAAAGAATAACAATCGTATAACAAAAGAAACTATTCTTACTTTTGGTGGTATTAAGCTAGGTAAAGACTATTCCCAAGAACAGTTAAACGATATTTTATTAGATTTATATAGTACTAATTTTTTTTCAGATATAAAATTTAACGTACAGGGAGATATTTTAGTTGTTACTGTTCAAGAAAGAAAAATTGTTCAAAAAATTATATTAAATGGCATAAAAGCTCAAAAAACAAAAAAATTAATTTTAAAAAACCTAAGTATAAAAGAAAAAAGCCCTTATGTAAATTTTTTAGCTAAACAAGACATTATAAAAATTAAAAATGCTTTAAACGGCGCAGGTTACTATTTTAATAAAGTTGATGTTTCAATGGAAAGTAATGCAAATGAAACAGTTGATTTAATTTACAATATAGATTTAGGTGAAAAAGCCCTAATTAAAAATATAATTTTTACAGGTGAAAAATTTTATAAGGATAAAAAATTAAAGAACATAATAGTCAGCGAAGAGAGTAAATTTTGGAAATTTATCTCGAACAAGAAGTATTTAAATCCCCAACAAATCGACCTTGATTTAAGATTGTTAGAAAAATTTTATCTGAACAAGGGTTTTTATAATGTTAAAATTAAAAATTCATCTGCAATCTTCAATGAAAATCACTTTAACTTAGTTTACAATATAGATTCTGGAAATATTTATACAATTAAAAACACGAGACTTGTTTTACCAGATGATTTTGACGAAAAAGATTTCAAAGAAGTAGATAAAGTTTTAAATGATTTAAAAAACAAGAGATATTCATTAAATAAACTTAATAAAGTAGTTAAGCAAATAGATCAAATTTCAGTTTCAAGGCTATATGACTTCATCGATGCAAGTATCGAAACTGAAATAATTGGAGATAATGATTTAGACATATCTTTTGTAATTAAAGAAAGTGAAAAATTTTATGTAAAAAAGGTAAACATTTTAGGAAACAATATTACTGAAGAAAGGGTTGTCAGAGATATGTTAGAGGTTGATGAGGGTGATCCTTTCAATAAATTGCTTCATGCAAAATCTTTAAATAATATCCGTGCTAGAAATATATTTCAAAACGTTGAAAGTGAGATAATCGATACAGAAGATGGAAATTTGAAAAATATAAATATTACCGTTGAAGAAAAAGCTACAGGTGAAATTCTTGTTGGCGCCGGCGTCGGTTCTGATGGTGGTACAGCGCAATTTTCAATTTCAGAAAATAATTTTCTCGGAAAAGGAGTAAAATTATCAACAGGTTTAAGAGTAAGCGAGGAACGTATAAGAGGTAATTTTACAGTAACTAACCCAAATTTTAATTACTCTGATAAAGCTCTCAGCACAGACATATTTATCACAGATACAGACAAACTTACAGACTATGGTTATAAATCGACTGATGCTGGTTTTAGTATTGGAACAGCATTTGAACAATATGATGATTTTTATTTTAGACCTACTTTTAGATCAACTTACGAACAATTAACTACAAATTCAGCTGCAAGTGCTAATCTTAAAAAACAAGAGGGATCATATTTTACAACCAATATTGGTTATGTTCTTGATTTAGATAAAAGAAATCAAAGATTCCAAACTACTGATGGTTTCCAGTCTAAATTTATTCAAAACATTCCTTTGATATCCGAGAGCAATACACTTCTGAATGGTTATCAAATAGATACTTTTCATTCTATTAATGACATTAACACCAGCTTAGGTTTGTATTTAAGAGCGGTCACAGGATTATCAGACGATGTAAGAATATCTGAACGAATAAATTTACCAAGAAAAAGACTAAGGGGTTTTCGATCTGGTAAAATTGGTCCAGTTGATGCTAATGACCATGTAGGTGGTAATTATGCTGCTGCTTTAAACTTTCAAACAAATTTGCCTTTTTTATTTCCAAGTTTCCAAAGCGTAGATTTTAATTATTTCATAGATGCTGCTAATGTCTGGGGAGTAGATTATTCAAATGCTGTGGGTGACTCAAGTCAAATTAGAAGCGCCACAGGCGTCGGCCTTGAATGGTTCTCGCCTATAGGACCTTTTACGTTCACATTAGCTCAACCATTAACAAAAATAGACACTGACGAAACACAGACTTTTCAATTTAATATTGGCACAACTTTTTAGAACTCATGAGAATTAAACTAATAAGTATTTTAATATTTTTCCTAGTATCAGTACCTTCATATTCTAGCGAAAAAGTAGTTTATCTTGATGTAGAAAAAATAATGCAAAACTCAGTAGCTGGTAAATCAATTATTTCTCAGCTTAAATCTAAAAGAGAGTCATCTATTTCTAAATTTAAAAAAAAGGAAAAAGATATTGTTGAAAAGGAAAAAAAGTTGATATCTCAAAAAAACGTACTTAGTAAAGAAGAATTTGGAAAAAAAATTAAAGATTTGAGAGATGATATTTCTAATTATCAAAAAGATAGAAACAAAGCTTTTAATGAAATTACACAATCAAGAATAAAAGCTTCTACAGAGTTAATAAAAAAATTAAATCCAATTTTAGAAGATTATTCAAAAAAAAACTCTATTAAAATGGTTATACAAAAGAAGCATATCGTTATTGGCAAAAAAGAAGATGATATAACAAAAGATATATTAGAATTGGTAAATCAGAAGATTAAAAAAATTAAAATAGACTAATAATTATGTCTGATAGTTTATCAAAAAAACAAATAGAAGAACTTCTACCACATAGAGAACCAATGTTGTTATTAGATGAATTAATTAATATAAAGAAACTACGTTCAGCTACAGCTATTGTTAATGTAACAAAGGAAAGTTTTTTTGTTCAAGGACATTTTCCTGGACAACCAGTAATGCCAGGTGTTTTAATTGTTGAAGCTTTTGGGCAAGCTGCAGCAGCTTTGACTGCGCATGGATTAGATAAGTCAACATATGAAAATAAGTTAGTTTTTTTAATGAATATTGAAAAAGCCAGGTTTAGAAATCCAGTTATACCAAAATGTAAACTTGAACTTAATATTGAAGCTGTGAGATCTCATGGAAGAGTGTGGAAATATAAGGGTGATGCTTTTGTAAACGATGTAAAAATGGCCGATGCTCTATGGTCTGCTACAATCGTTGATAGGAAATAATTAGCAATAAAAGTTGATAAGTAATAATTATGAGCATTTGTTATTAACGCGTTAATGACAAATCCTTTTTTTAAAAATTATGGACCTTTAAAGCTGATAGATGTTTGTAAAATTTTAAAATTTAAGAATGGAAATATTAATAAAAAAACTAAAATTTTTGATATCAGTGATTTAAATTCCGCCTCTTCAAAAGATATTACTTTTCTTCACTCAAACAAATATAAAACGCAAGCTTTAATTACAAAAGCTGCAGCTTGTATTACAACAAAAAATTTACAGGATAGTTTGCCAGATAAATGTGAAAAAATAATTGTTGAGAATGTTTTGATAAGCACTGCTAAAGTTACAGAAATTTTATATCCTGACTCTGTCAATGATGACTTTGATAATTCTGTAAAAGAAATATCAAAAACCAAATTTAAAAACAAAGTAGAGTTTGGAAAAAATGTTCTTATTGGGTCTAATGTAAAGATTGGAAAGAATTGTTTGATAGGTCACAATAGCATAATTGAAAAAAATGTTATAATTGGAGATAATTGCTCAATTGGTTCAAATACAATTATACGAAATACTATTTTGAAAAATCATATTAAAGTTTTAGACGGTTGTGTAATAGGCAAAAAGGGATTTGGGTTCTTCCCAAATAACGGTAATAATTATAGGTTTCCACAAATAGGTATAGTTTTAATTAATGATTATTCAGAAATTGGATGTGGATCAACAATTGACAGAGGTTCCATCTCTAATACAGTGATTGGCAAAAATACTTATCTTGATAATCAAATACATATCGCCCACAACGTCAAGATTGGTGATAACTGTATTATTGCAGGTCAAGTTGGTTTTGCTGGATCTTCAACTTTAGGTAATAATGTTATGATAGGTGGTCAAGCAGGTATTTCAGGACATCTTAAAATTGGAAATAATATTAAAATTGGTGGAGGAAGTGGGGTTATAAAAGACATACCAGATAACAGTAGAGTAATGGGATATCCAGCAAAAGATTTAAAAGAGTTTATTAAGGAGAATAAATAAAAATAAATTTATGATTCACAAAACAGCAATTATAGATAAAAAAGCTGAAATATCAGCAAAAGCAATAATAGGACCTTATAGTATCGTAGGTCCGAATGTTAAAATAGGCGAAGGAGCAGAAATTCAATCTCATGTTAATATTACAGGAAATACAGTTATTGGTAATAATACAAAAATTTTTCCGTTTGCCTCAGTAGGAACAAATCCACAAGATTTAAAATATAAAGGAGAGGAAACGAAATTAGAAATAGGAAGTAACAACATAATAAGAGAACATGTAACTATAAACACAGGTACAGATGGAGGGGGCGGAATAACAAAAATAGGTAATAACAATCTTATAATGATAGGTGCTCATATCGCACATGATTGTATAGTTGGTAATAATGTGGTTATTGCAAACAGCGCAGCTATTGCTGGACATGCACAAATTTCGGATGAAGTAATAATCGGAGGAAATTGTGGTATTCAACAATTTACAAGGATAGGCAGGATGGCAATGATAGGGGGCATGTCAGGTGTTTCCAGAGATGTAATTCCATACGGATTATCATTCGGCAATAGAAATTATCTTGAAGGAATTAATCTTATTGGTTTACGAAGAAAAAAAGTTTCAAATAAAGAAATTTTAGCTCTTTCCGAAGCTTATAAAGAAATCTTTAAAACAAATTCTTTACATGAAAATTTAACAAAACTAAGCGAAACTCTTAAGGTAAACTCTTATGTAAGGGAAGTGGTAGACTTTATTAACCATGATAAAAAAAGGCCAATTTGTACGCCATTAAGCAAATAAGATGATAGGTTTATTCTTTGGAGACACTGATTTTCCAAAATTGATTTTAAAAAAACTAAAAAAGGCTAAAAAAAAATATCTTATCTTAGATTTATCAAGAAAAAATATTTTTAAGAAGGACCCAAAGTCATTCAGAGTAAACATAGGACAGTTTGGATCTATTTTAAAATTATTGAGAGAGAATAAATGTAACAAAGTAATATTTGCAGGTAAAATAGATAAACCAAATTTGTCAAAATTAAAACTTGATATTACTGGGATTTACTATCTTCCAAGAATTGTCAAAGCTTATAAAAAAGGGGATGCTGCAATATTAAAAGAATTAATTAATATTTTAGCTTTAGAAAATATAAAGGTAATTAAATCTACTTTTTTTACTCCAGAAATATCATTAAAGAAAGGCAACTATACCAAATATAAACTCACAAAAGACGACTTAACTGATATTAATAAAGGTGAAAATATTCTAAAAAAAATAAATGCTTTTGACCATACTCAAGCAATTATTGTAAGGGAAAATTCAATTTTTAAAGAGACCTCAAAGGGAACAAAAAATTTGATTAAAAAGATAAATAAAACAAAAGTTAAAAGAGGTGTGCTGATTAAATATCCCAAAAAAAAACAAGATATGAGAGTTGATTTGCCTACAATAGGTTTGGATACTTTAAAAGATTGTAAAAAAGCAGGTCTTAAAGGAATAGTACTTAAAGACAAACAAAATATTTTTCTTGAAAAAAACAAATGCATTAACTTTGCCATTAAAAATAAGATGTTTATATTTGTAAAATGAAAAAAATCTTTATTTTAACAGGAGAAGCTTCAGGAGATAAATTAGCATCGACAGTAATTGAAAAAATTCAAAAAGGAAATAATGATATTAAGTTTTTATCAGTTGGTGGATCAAATCTAGCAAGTTTAGGTATAAATTCAATTTTCAATATTGAACAAATTACTTATATGGGTTTTACAAGTGTTTTATTTAATATTTTTAAAATAAAAAAAAAAATTGATTTCACTGTAAAAGAAATTATTAAATTTGAACCTGATATATTATTTAGTGTAGATAGCCCTGATTTTACTCTACGCGTTGCCGAAAGAGTAAAAAAAATTAATCCTAATATTAAAACTATTCATTATGTTGCACCTCAAGTATGGATTTGGAGAGAGGGAAGAGTAAAAAAATTCAAAAATTTTATTGATCACTTTTTATTATTGTTTGATTTTGAAAGAAAATATTTTGATAAAGAAAATATTCCAAACACATTTGTAGGACATCCTTTGTTAGAAAAGAATAAATCTAAAATTGATATATCTCATATTTCTAGAGGAAAAAAAATAATTTCTATATTCCCAGGAAGTAGAATGTCAGAGCTAAAAGTACTTTTACCTATTTTAATTGAATTTATAAAGCTGATGAACATGAGATATAAAGACTTTATTTTTGTATTTCATTCAACAATAGAAAATATTAATTTTATTACTGAAAAATTAGAAAAATCAAATTTAGATAATTGCGATATAGTGGTTGATAAAGATGTTAAGTCTGAAGTATTACTTAATTCAATTTTTGCTGTATCTAAATCAGGAACGGTGTCACTAGAAATTTGTAATGCAAAAGTACCTTCTATTATTATTTACAAGATAAGCTATTTTAATTATCTCATAATGAAGTCTCTTGTTAAGGTTAAGTATGCCAATATTATAAATATTATTAACAAAAGAGAAATAATCCCAGAACTCTTGCAAAGCGAGTGCAATGCTAAAGAAATTTTTAAATCAACTGTTTACTTTTTGAAAAATCCTAAATTTGCACAAAATCAAGTTGAAGAATGTTCAAAAACGCTTGATAAGATACGACCAGTTAGCTCATCTAGCGATGAAGCTGCAAAAGTCCTAAATAAATATCTTATTTTCTAATCTTTTGAGAACTTCGTCCTTACCTAAGGAGACAATTATATCATAAATACCTGGTCCATATTTCGACCCTGTTAAAGCAATTCTTAAGGGTTGACCAACACCTTTAAAATTTGTGTTATTAGTCTTTATCAATTCATTTACCAATGGCTCTAAACTCTCTCGGTCAAATTTCGATATATCTTTTATTCTACTCTTAAATTCAGCAATTATTCCTTTTGATGCACCATCTATCAATTTTAAATCCTCATCATTAAAATTAACTTTGTCAGAAAGTAAGTATTTTGAATTATTAAAAATATCCTCTAATGTTTTTGCTTTATTTTTAAGAAATATAAGAGATTTTTTTACTTGATCTTCTTTTTCAGGAAGTATTTTTTCTTTATAGTTTTCACAAAATTCTTTTAATTGATCAAATAAATTATCCTCTTTCATATTCTTAATATAATATTCATTCATAGACAAAATACGGTTTAAATCTAATTTAGAGGGAGATTTTCCAACACCTTCTAAATTAAAGTGTTTGATACTTTCTTCCAAATTAAAAATCTCTTTATCTTTAAAAGACCACCCCAATCTTAACAAATAATTTCTCAAAGCTTCTGGCATTATTCCAATTTTTGAATAATCATCTAGTGTAGAATCTTTGTCCCTTTTTGATAATTTTTTACCTTCTTTTGTATGAATTAAAGGTATATGGGCAAATTTTGGTAGATTCCAATTCATAGCTTCATATATTTGCATTTGCTTAAAAGTATTTATTTTATGATCATCTCCTCTAATGATATGTGTTACATTCATTTCATGATCATCTACAGTCACTGATAGATTATATGTCGGAGTACCATCATTCCTTAAAATAACAAAATCTTCAATTGTATTATTATCTATTTCAACATCTCCTTGTACCAAATCATTTAATTTAGATTTACCATCTGTCTTACTTTTAAACCTTATTACTGGTTTGATGTTTTTTGGAGCCTCATTTTCGTTTTTATCTCTCCATTTTCTGTCATAAATATATGGAATCTTTTTTTGTTTAGCTCTTTTCTTTTGTTCCTCAATTTCATCATTTGAACAGTAACATTTATAAGCATTTCCCTTTTTTAAAAGTTCCTCTGCAATTTTTACATGACTACTTATTTTGGTTGATTGTATGTACTCATTGCTATCGTAATTAATACCAATCCATTCTAACGATTGGATAATTTGATCTTGATATTCTTTTTTTGATCTTTCTTTGTCTGTATCCTCTATTCTTAAAAGAAAGTTTCCACCCTTACTTTTTGCAAATAACCAATTAAATAATGCAGTTCTAACTCCACCTATATGAAGAGGCCCCGTAGGTGATGGAGCAAATCTTGTTGCTACTTTTGACATTAATAATGTTTAGACTATTTTTTTAGAAGTTTCTATATAAAGATACCAGAACACCCTGAACTTTTACTCTATCAGGACCAAAAATTTTAGTTTCGTAATTTCTATTTGCACTCTCAAGTGCTATAGTTTTACCTTTTCTTCTAATTCTTTTCAGCATTGCTTCATGGTCATCAATTAATGCAACCACAATTTTTCCATTTTCGGCAGTGTCAGCTTTTTTTACAATAACTGTATCACCATTATTTATTCCAGCTTCTATCATAGAGTCTCCTTGAACTTTAAGACCAAAAAATTCTCCATTTTTCTCAATATTTGCTGGAAGGGGAATTCTACTCACTTCATTTTGAATAGCTTCAACTGGTGTACCGGCTGCAATCTTCCCTAAAACTGGAATTTCGTTTTCATTGTCTGTCGTTTCATCAAGTCCTCCCTTTATTACACTTGGTGAAAACGAGTTATAAATATCATTTGCTGAAGCTGTTTCAGGTAATTTTACAACCTCTAATGCTCGTGCTTTATGAGCTAACCTTTTAATAAAACCTCTTTCTTCTAATGCGCTTATTAGTCTGTGTATTCCTGACTTAGATTTAAGATTTAAAGAGCTTTTCATTTCTTCATAGGAAGGAGAAACACCACTGCTTCTCAGCTTCTTATTGATGAACATTAATAAGTTTTTTTGTTTTTTAGTTAGCATAGAACAAATTACGTACATTTATGTTCTACAAAAGTTCTTATCAATTAACAATAGAAAAAAATAAAGGAAATAAGGGGCTTTTAAACGCTACAATACTGAAAAAATAGAATTATTGTCTAAATCTTTTAATAGTGATTCACCAATAAGAAAAGTTTTGATGGAGGTTTTGTTTGAGATTTCTAATAGTTCGTCTTTTGTATTTATTCCACTTTCAGAAATTAAAGGGCCAGGATGAGTGGCCAAAACTTCATGAATATCGTAAGTTGTATTTATTTCAGTCTTAAGAGTTTTAAGATTTCTATTATTTATTCCAATCAATGAATTTTTGAATTTTAATGCTCGCTTGGCCTCTTCCACAGTATGAACTTCGACAATAATTGACATATTTAATCTAAGTGCTTCTTCGTACAATTCATTTGCCACCTTATCAGTAACCCCAGCTAAAATAATTAATATTGCATCCGCTCCATAACTTTTCGCCAGAGATACTTGAAATTTATCGACAAAAAAATCTTTACAAAGAATTGGTAATTTTATTTTCTGCTTAATTTTGCTTATGTGAATTAAGTTTCCATAAAAAAAATCTTCCTCAGTTAAAACAGATAAGCATGTCGCTTTATTGTTATTATATGTACAGGCAATTTCCACAGGGTCATAATCTTTTATTATTATACCCGCTGAAGGACTAGCTTTTTTAATTTCGGCAATAATAGAAAATTTATTTTCTTTGATATTATCCTCAATTCTTCCTTTAAAATTTATAAAAGTACTATTTGTTTTAATTAAATCATTCAAGGATTCTGAAGTAATAGTTTTTTTGAGTTTTTCTATTTTCTCAGTTTTGTTTTTAATTATTTTTTCAAGAATGTTTTCAGGCATTTTGTATTTTTACCAAGTGTTTATATGGAGCCCCTGACTTTATAAAATCTCTTGCATAATTGTATGCTTGCTCATAATTTTCGTATTTTTCTGATACAATTAATCCTGCGGCAGCATTCAAGCATACTGCTTTCGAAAAATCATTGTCCTCACCTTTAAAAATACCTAACATTTTATCAGCATTAAATTTAGCATCTTGCCCTACAAGATTTTCAAATTTATCAGCGTTTATTTTTAATTTTTTTGGGTCTATTATAATTTTGGTAATTTCATTATCTTTTAATTGTATCACGTTAGTTTTTGCATATGGTGATATTTCATCTAAACCATCATCACTGTTTACAATCCATGCAAACTTAATATCTAAACTTTTTAAAGCATTTGCAAATATCTCTAAAAGTGTTTTATCGAATACGCCAACAACTTGTTTTTTTACTAATGCAGGGCTACTTAATGGTCCAATCATATTGAAAATTGTTCTTTTTCCAATCTTTTTTCTAGTTGGTCCGACAAATTTCATTGCGCTGTGGTAGTTCGGTGCAAACATGAAACCAAAATTGTTTTTACTTATTTGTTGTTCAATTTCATTTGAATCCAAATTAATATTTATATCGAGTGCATCCAACACATCACCTGATCCACATTTTGATGAAACAGCTTTGTTACCGTGTTTTGCTACTTTAATGTCCATACTAGCCAATAATAGAGCTGATGCTGTAGATATATTTAAAGTGTTCATACCATCTCCACCCGTACCACATGTATCAATACAATCTTCTACATTTACCCTTTTTGATTTTTCCCTTAATACGTAAACACCCCCAGCTATTTCATCTGATGACTCGCCCTTTTCTGATAATAGAGTCAAAAAATCAAATATCTCTTGATCATTAGCTTTTCCTTCCATTAATATTTTAAAAGCTTCTTTACTTTCTGAAAAAGATAAATCTTGTTTTGCTCCTATTTTGTCTATGAATTGTTTCATTTGTTTTTAAATCTAATAAAGTTTTTTAAAATTTTTATTCCAAGTTTTGTTTTAATACTTTCAGGATGAAATTGCACCCCATGCACATTATGTTTTTTATGTTTAACTCCCATTATTAAACCGTCTTTTGTTTCTGCAGTGATTTCCAGGTCTTTTGACAGTGTTTTTTTGTCAATTATCAAACTGTGATATCTAGTTGCTTCAAAGCTTTTAGGTAAATTTTTCAGTATTCCGCTTTTTCTAGATATTATTCTACTTGTTTTTCCGTGCATCAATTTTTTTGCTTGAATTATTTTAGATCCAAAAACTTGAGCTATTATTTGATGTCCGAGGCAAACACCAAGAATTGGTATTTTGTTATGAATTTCTCTTACAATTTTCAAACAATTTCCAGACTGATTTGGGTTCCCTGGTCCTGGAGAAATAACAATTCTATCAAATCTTTTCTTGATAATTTCTGAGGAATTTATTTTATCATTTCTATGAACTTCTACTTTAGTTTTTAGAGCAGACAAGTAATGGTACAAATTATATGTAAAACTATCGTAGTTATCAATAAGAAGTATTTTCATTTTTCTAAAGACTTTATTAAAGCTTTTGCTTTATTAATTGTTTCATTATATTCATTTATGGGCTTGCTATCCGCAACAATTCCAGCGCCTGCCTGAACATAAAATTTGTTATTTTTTGTTATTGCTGTTCTTAGAGCTATACAAGTATCGAAATCTCCGTTTGCTGAAAAGTAACCAATCCCTCCTGCGTAAATTTTTCTACTATTTTTTTCAAGTTCATCAATTATTTCCATCGCTCGTATTTTAGGTGCCCCCGAAACTGTGCCTGCCGGAAACCCAGCCATTAAGGCCTCAAATTTTGAGAATTTTTTATCATAGATACCTGTCACATTAGATACGATATGCATAACGTGTGAATACTTTTCAATTTTAAATTTTTCAGTAACTTTTATTGTGTTGATCTTTGAAACTTTTCCGGCATCATTTCTACCTAAGTCAAGAAGCATAAGATGTTCGGATAACTCTTTTTTATCATTTATCAAATCTTTTTTAAATAAGTTGTCTTCTTTATTGTTTCTACCCCTAGGTCTTGTTCCAGCTATTGGTCTTACAGTAATAACATTATTCCTTAATCTTACCAATATTTCTGGACTTGCGCCTATAATTTGAAAATCACTGAAATTAAAGAAAAACATGAAGGGCGAGGGATTAGTTACTCTAAGCTTTTTGTAAATTTCAATTGGTTTTTTTGTAAGTTTTGTCTCAAATCTTTGACTTAAGACAACCTGAAATATATCCCCTTTCCTAATATATTGTTTGGCTTTATTTACAATTTGGTAAAATCTTTTTTTGGAGATGTTTGATTTTACTGTAAACTTTTTTATAGCAGTTTTTTTTTGGAATTTAGAAATTTTAGAATTTATTAATAAACTATTGATTTCATCCTGTATTTCAAAATACTTTTTTTCTAGATTGATAAATTTAATATCAGAAAAAAAATTCTTAACAAAATAAATTTCCTTTTTAATGTTATCGTGTATTATAAGAGTCGTAGGTCTTAGCAATCTTATATCAGGTAACTTTAGGTCGTTTTTACATGAATTTTTAATTTTCTCGATATACCTTATTGCATCGTAAGAAAAGTAACCAGCAATCATACTACAAATAGGTGGCAATGATGGTGGTATCTTAAATTTAAAATTATCAATAATCTTACTTAAAATAATTTTTGGATCACCTTTAATTGTTTTTTTTTGTCCTAAAACAATTGAAATTACTCTTTTTTTATCAAATTCCCATACTTTATCTGGATCTTTACCAAAAATCGTGTATCTGCCTTTTATTTTACCTTTCTCCACAGACTCAAAAATAAAACTGTTTTTATCTTCCAAAAAGTTATTAATTAGATTCTCAATTTCAAAAGAGTTTCTGGATTTAATTTTATAGTATAAAACTTGGTTTTTTTTTTGATTATATTTTTTTTTAAATTCTTTTAAGTCAACATTCAATTTCATTTAAAATAGTTTCTTAGTCTTTCTATTGTTCTAGAGTAAATTTTTACATTATATTTATTATTTAGATATAAATCATAGGTAGAAAAAACATTACTCTTTAATTTTTCCTGAGTTATATCACGATAAGTATTAAAATCTTTTTTTTTATTATCAATATTTTTTGTTTTAATCTTATCTATTTTAGTTAGGTATATTTTGCCACTTTCATCAGAGGCTAATAAGAAACTTTTTTCTGGAAGAGAATAAATATATTCAACAGAGTTTATATCGAAGAAATTATTATCTTTTACAGAATTTAATTCAATGTTCTTAAATAAGGATTTATCATTACTCATTTTCTCAAAATCAGTGTCTGAAAATTTATTGGCATTTATCTTTTCAAAGATTTTTTTGTTATAATCAAATTTTTCTTTCTCAACAAGCGATGTTATTATAAAATTTTTAAAACTTTCATCAGTTTTTTCTGGGATTTTATTTTCGATATTATCGATCTGAAATAGAAGAATATAGTCGTTTTTATCTATAATCTGGATGCTATTATCAAATCTATTGTCATAGATATCTTTAAAAGGATCATCATTATTTATAGGTGTGTAATTTGTTTTTTTTTCTATATTAATATTTTCATAACTATTCAAAAGACTTTTGAGATCTGAAAAATTTGAGATATTATTTTCAATGTTATCTATTTCTGAGAAAAAAGTTTCATTGTACTCGTCTGAACCAATTAAAGTTTTTGGAGTTATTTTGATATAATCAAAATCTATAAAATCTCTTTGTAAAGTATCACTATTATTTTGAATATAATTTGTGATTTCTATGTCAGTAAATTGACCTTTTTTTTTATAAAAATTATCGAGATTAATAAATCTTAAATCAATTTTACTATTTTCATATTTATAATTTTTTTTAACAATAAATTCTGGAATGTTGATACCTCCATTTAAAAGGAAAAAAAGTTTTTTCTCTAATTCTCTATCTTTTAATCTTTTTTCAAAATCCGAGGCATTGATGTTATTTTCAATTAAAAACTTTTCATATTTAATTCTATCAAATTGAAAATTATCATTTAAAAAATTTTTGTTATTTTTTATAATCTTAACTAAATGCTTGTCCGAAATTGTAAGGTTATAATAGTCAATCTCTAAATCAATAAATTTTTTAGCGAGTAAATCACTTAGTATTTCTTCCAAAATATTTTGATCTAGATTATTTCTTATTACTTCAGAGCTGATACCCAGTGAACTAATATGGTTTGTAAAATCTTTAGTTGAAATATTAAAATTATCAATTTTTGCAATGTTATTTACATCCTTGTTTTGAAAAACGCTACCCATTCCAAAAAATACAAAAGGTAAAGCAACAATAAAGACTACAACTGCTCCAAGTTTACTTTTTGAGAAATTTTTGAACTTATTTAACATTATATATGATTATTTATTGATCTATAAAAACAAATCTATAGATTAAAAATAGATTTATGACAAATAAAATTATTTATTTCATTGCTAATTGGAAAATGTATGGAAACTTAAAATCATTAAATTCATTGGATAAAGTTATTAAATTTTCAAAATCTAAAGAAATCAAGAAAGGAAGATTAATTTATTGTCCTCCAAATACTTTAATCTCCTCTTTTTTAAAGAAATTTGGAAATTGCTTAATAGATATAGGAGGTCAAAATTGTCACGAAAGCGAGGATTATGGTTCGCATACTGGTTTTGTAAATTCAAAAATGCTTAAAAGTGCAGGTGCTAATTATGTAATTTTAGGTCATTCAGAAAACAGACAAAAAGGTGAAACAGACAAACTTATTAATCTTAAAATTAAAAGTGCTATAAAGGCAAAATTAAAAGTCATTTTTTGTATTGGTGAAACTTTGGCTGAAAAAAAAAGAAAAAAAACAAAGTCAGTTATTTCAAAACAAATAAAACTTGGTTTAAATAAAGTAAAAGATAAATCAAAAATATTTGTTGCTTATGAACCCATATGGTCTATTGGAACTGGAAAAATACCTAAAACCAACGAACTCGAACAAGCAATCGAATTCATTAAAAAAAAGTTTAAAGGTAAATCACCAAGGATTTTATATGGTGGATCTGTAAATCCTGAAAATATAAGAAATTTAAAAAAGATAACTAGCCTCGACGGTTTTTTAATTGGTGGGGCATCACAAAACCCTAAAAAATTTATTGATATAGTAAAAAAAACATATAATTAGTCTCCATGGAAAATATTTTGCTAACAATAAACATTTTACTTGCTATTATTCTTGTTATTCTTGTTTTATTTCAAAAATCAGAGGGTGGAGCATTAGGAATAGGCGTCTCACAAGAAAGTTATATGTTTTCAAAATCTGCAGGAAATTTTTTGACTAAAAGTACTGCAATTGTAGCAACATTATTTATAATTTGTAGTTTAGGTCTGACTATATTATCGAATCAAAAATTAAGTCCTGAAAAATCATTAATTGATACAGTGGACGAAAATTCCGATAAAGACGCACCAAAAATACCAGATAATAATAATTAATTCTTTTATTTTTATAAAAAAAAGCTTATAACATACTTCCATGGCGCGATATATTTTTGTCACTGGCGGCGTGGTATCATCACTTGGAAAAGGTTTATCATCAGCATCCCTAGCTTATTTACTTAAATCACAAGGCTTTAAGGTGAGGGTAAGAAAAATGGATCCTTATTTAAATGTTGATCCAGGAACAATGAGTCCATTTCAACATGGTGAGGTTTTTGTAACAGATGATGGAGCTGAAACTGATTTAGATTTGGGTCATTATGAAAGATTTACGGACATACCATCTACAAAAAATGATAATATTACTACAGGAAAAATTTATAGTGATATCATAGCTAAAGAACGAAAAGGTGACTACCTTGGTAAAACTGTTCAGGTAATTCCACATGTTACAAATAGAATTAAAGAGTTTATAAAAAATGGAATTAAAAATGAAGATTTCGTTATTTGTGAAATTGGAGGAACAGTTGGAGATATAGAGAGTCTGCCTTTTTTAGAGGCCATAAGACAATTTGCAAATGATATAAGCAAAGAAAAAACTTTATTTATACATTTAACATTAGTTCCTTTTCTAAAATCTTCTGATGAAATAAAAACTAAACCTACACAACATTCTGTCAAAGAATTAAGAAGTATCGGAATTCAACCAGATATAGTCATTTGCAGGTCCCAACAATCCATACCTCTTGATCAAAGAAAAAAAATCTCTTTGTTTTGCAACATACCAATTAAGAGGGTTATAGAAACAGTTGATGTTAAAACTATTTATGAAGCACCAATAAGTTTTTTTAATGAAGGCTTAGATAAACAAGTTTTTGAATATTTCAACATTAAGCCAAGAAAAAAAATTAATTTGAAACCATGGAAAGAGGTAACCAAAATAGTAACAGACAAAAATAAAAGGACTGTGAATATAGCAATAGTTGGTAAATATGTTGATTTAAAAGATGCATATAAATCACTAGATGAAGCTTTAGTTCATGGAGGTATTCAGAATGATGTAAAAATTAATTTAATAAGACTAGAGTCAGATTTATTAAAAGTCTCGGATATTCAAAAAAAATTGAGTAATGTCTCTGGAATAATAATTCCAGGAGGTTTTGGAAAAAGAGGTACTGAAGGTAAAATAGCATGTATAAATTACGCAAGAACTAAAAAAATTCCTTTTTTAGGTATTTGTTTTGGTATGCAAATGGCAATTATTGAATTTGCAAGAAATGTATTAAAAATCAAAGATGCTGGTTCCAGTGAGTTTGATAAAAATTGCTATCCAGTAATTGGCCTAATTGAAGAATGGAACAAAAACGGCAAAAAAATTAAAGGAACTATTAAAAATTTAGGTGGAACTATGCGATTAGGTCTTTATACAGCTAAATTACAACACAATTCTTTAATAAGAGAAATCTATATGTCTGATCAAATCAAAGAAAGACATAGACACAGATATGAGGTTAACGTCAACTTGAGAAAAAAATTTGAAGCACATGGGTTAAATTTTTCAGGAATGTCTCCTGACAATAACTTACCTGAAATCATTGAGATTAAAAATCATCCTTGGTTTATTGGAGTTCAATTTCATCCTGAATTTAAGTCTAGACCTTTACAACCCCATCCATTATTCTCATCGTTTATTAAAGCTGCGAAAAATAAATAATGAAAAATATTACAGTAAATTGCAATGGAATTAAAATTTCAAATAAAGACAAGATATGTTTAATTGCAGGTCCTTGTCAACTTGAGACAGAGCAACATGCTCTTGATATGGCTGGAAAAATATCAGAAATTTCAAAAAAATATGATATAGGTTTTATTTACAAAACGTCTTTTGATAAAGCTAATAGAACTAGTCTAAAAAGTAAAAGGGGAGTCGGTTTAGAAAAGTCGTTACCAGTATTTGATAAAATTAAAAAACAAATAAATATCCCAATTCTAACCGACATTCACAATACAGAACAATGTTCCGTTGTTGCAAATCATGTAGATGTTCTGCAAATTCCAGCATTCTTATGTAGACAAACTGATTTGCTAGTTGCTGCTGCTAAAACAAATAAGATTATCAATGTTAAAAAAGGTCAATTTCTTGCTCCATGGGATATGTCAAATGTAGTAAAGAAAATATCTGACACAGGAAATAGTAATATCCTAATAACAGAAAGAGGAGCGAGTTTTGGTTATAATACATTAGTGTCTGATATGAGATCAATACCAATAATGGCACAAACAGGGTATCCTATAGTTTTTGATGCAACTCATTCAGTCCAACAACCGGGTGGAATGGGTGATAAAAGTGGGGGAGAAAGAAAGTTTGTTTCACATTTATCTAGGGCTGCAGTCGCTGTTGGAATAGCTGCTGTCTTTATTGAAACGCATCAAGATCCAGATAATGCTCCTTCTGATGGCCCAAATATGGTTCCATTGAATGAAATGGACAGTTTGGTAAATAAATTGCTTGAGATTGATAAACTAATTAAAAACTAAATTATTATTAAATGTCAAAAATTACAAAAGTAGTTTCAAGGCAAATATTTGATAGCAGAGGTATACCAACAATCGAAACAGAAATATTTTGTGGAAATGTTTCATCAAAAGCTATCTGTCCCTCTGGCGCGTCGACTGGTTCATACGAGGCATTTGAAAAAAGAGATATCACAAATAAAAGGTATTTAGGAAAAAGTGTTTTTTCTGCTGTGTCAAATGTTAATAAAATAATTTCAAAGAAAATTCTAAATAAAAATGTTCACAATCAAGAATTAATTGATTCAATTCTTATAAGATTAGATGGGACAAAGCAAAAAAATAAATTAGGCGCAAATGCAATTTTATCTGTATCTATTGCAGTTAAAAAATTATCAGCAAAGTTGAAAAAAATACCATTGTATAAGAATTTTTTTATAAAAAAAAATTTTAAATTACCTTTCCCCCTCATGAACATCATCAATGGGGGCGCGCATGCAAATAATGGTTTAAAAATTCAAGAATTTATGATTAGACCAGATAAAGCCAAGACTTTTAGCGAGGCAATGAATATTTGTTTTTTAGTTATACAAAGCTTGAAAAAATTACTTATTAGTAAAAATTTATCCACATCTGTTGGAGATGAAGGTGGTTTTGCTCCAATGATTTCAAAAAATGAGGAGGCATTAAAACTAATCTCGAACGCTATAAAAAAGGCAGGTTTTGTTAACGGAAAAGATGTATCAATATGCCTAGATGTTGCTGCAAACGAACTTTTTAAAAATAACAAATATGCAATAGATTCAAAGAAATATATTTCATACAAAGATACAATATTATTCTACTCAAAAATAATTAAAAGATTTAAAATAAAATCTATTGAAGATCCTTTTGCGGAAAATGATTGGAAATCATGGTCACATTTATATAAAAAAGAAAAAAAAGTACAGATCGTTGGTGACGATCTTTATGTAACTAATCTTCAAAGATTGAAAAAAGGTTTTTTATATCAATCATCGAATTCTATTTTAATTAAGTTGAATCAAATAGGTACAGTTTCTGAAACTTTAGATGTTATAAGATTTGCTCAAAGTATAGGTTATACAACTATCATTTCTCATAGATCAGGCGACTCAGAAGATACTTTTATATCTGATTTAGCAGTTGGAACTAATTCAAATCAGATTAAAACTGGCTCATTATGTAGATCAGAAAGGGTTGCAAAATTTAATCAATTATTGAGAATAGAAGCTGACCTTATAAAAAGCAAAAATATGGCTAATTTGAAATGATAAATACTATTAAAAAAAATATTATACTTATACTTCCAATCATACTAATTATTTATTTTTCTTTAAATTTACTTGGGGGAAATAGGGGTTTATTTGCGTATCTAGATAAGAAAGATCAATTTAAAAATCTTCTTGAGAAAAAACAGTTTTTAACTAATGAAATAACAAAAGTGAAAAAAATTAATAGTCTTGTTGATGAGAATTTAGATAAAGATTACCTTGAAATTTTAATAAGGGACAAATTTGTCGTTGGAAAAAAGGGCGAGAATACTTATATTATTAAAAATGAATAAAGTAAGACATCCAGAAAAACAAAAAAATCAAATTAATCCAATCAAAAAAAAACCAGCTTGGATAAAGTCAAAACTTTTAAACAGTAAAGAATTTTTTCTTACAAAAAGTATAGTAAACCAACAAAAATTAGTTACAGTTTGTGAGGAAGCAAATTGTCCGAATATTACTGAATGTTGGAGTAAAAGACATGCAACTTTTATGATTATGGGGGATACTTGTACAAGAGCATGTGCATTTTGCGATGTTAAAACTGGAAGACCAGAAGAATTGGACCCTTTTGAACCAAAAAAAATAGCTTTAGCAGTGAAAAGATTAAACTTGCGTCATGTTGTAATTACTTCTGTTGATAGAGACGACCTTAAAGATGGTGGCTCAAATCATTTTTATGAAACTATCAAGGCTACAAGAGAAACCAACCTAGAGACAACAATCGAAGTTTTAACTCCTGATTTTTTGAGGAAAGGCGATGCTTACAAAAGAGTTTTGGATGCAATGCCAGATGTTTTTAATCATAATATCGAAACTGTTCCAAGTTTATACTTAAAGGTAAGACCTGGATCTAGATATTTTTCATCACTTGAGTTACTAAAAAATGCTAAAAAAATAAATCAGGAAATTTTTACCAAATCTGGAATAATGGTTGGAATGGGTGAAACAAAGGATGAAATTTTACAAGTAATGGATGATTTAAGATCTGCTAATGTTGATTTCTTAACAATCGGACAGTATCTACAACCATCTGTTAAACACTTTCCACTTCAACGATACTATGATCCAAGTGAATTTAAAGATTTAGAAGTTATTGCTAAAGCAAAAGGTTTTCTATTAGTATCTTCGTCTCCACTAACAAGATCGTCTTATCATGCAGATGAAGACTTTGCTAAATTGAAAAAAAACAGAATAATTTCTAATGCCAAAAGCATCGATAAAGAGAAACATTAATTGTTCCAAAAAAGATTTAATCGATCTTGTTCTTAACATTAAAGAATACCCAAAATTTATTCCATATTGTTTAAATGCTCACATATATAAAGACGAGTCTAAGGGTAATTTTCAATATATCGAGGCTGACTTAACAATCGGCAAAGGTCCTTTTAAAGACACATATAAGAGTGATGTTAAATTTGATAAAGAGGAGAGTATTATTTACGTAAAAAATATTGAAGGACCTTTAAAATATTTAGAAAATAAGTGGAAATTTGATCAAAAAGAAAATTTTACAGAGGTAACTTTTGATCTGGATTTTGAATTAAAAAATAAATTCTTAAATATTTTCATGAATAAATCATTTAAATATGGACTTGATAAGATTGCTGACGCTTTTCAAAATAGGGCAGAGAAGTTATTTAATAAAGTTTAGTAAATTATTTAAAACTGCTTTTGTACTAGCTTTTTGAATAGATCTTCTTTTCTTATTTCGAAATAAATACTTATAAATATTGTTTTTACCTTTATAGTTTATTCCAATATATACGAGTCCTACTGGTTTAGATTTTGAACCACCTTTGGGTCCAGCTATGCCAGTAATAGACACATTTATTTGACTTTTGCTTATTTTTGCTAAATTTTTTACCATACTCAGGCAACATTCTTCACTTACGGCTCCAAATTTATTAATTATTTTTTTGGGAACTTTTAGTATAGAAATTTTTGAGTAATTCGAATAAGTAACAACACTTAGATTAAATACCTTTGAAGCTCCATTTATAGAGGTTATAGATTGAGCAAGTAATCCACCAGTGCAAGACTCAGCAAAACTAATCTTTAATTTTTTCTTTTTTAATATCTTAATTAATTTACTAAATTTGACCATAAAAAATTATACATATATATAATACTATTAGTGTAAAGAAACCTGCTATGAGATCATCTAAGATAACACCAAACCCATTTTTCATATTCTTATCCACATAATTTATTGGATAAGGCTTTAAAATATCAAAGAAACGAAAACCAACAAATGATAAAAAAACCATTATAAAAAAAAAGGTGTTCGATACTGATCCTTCATAAAAAATTACATAAAAAAAAAGAATTGGAATGGACTGACCTAAAAACTCATCAATTACGATTTCTTTTGAATCTATTTCTGCAAATTCACCTTCTAAATTATTAATCATCCAAACTGAGTAAATTAATAAAAAAAGGTTAATTAGTATTAATAAAAAATAATCTAATTCAATTGTATAAAACAAACAATATATTGTAGCAGTTACAAAAGAAGCAAAAGTTCCTGGAAAATATTTTATCAGACCAATACCAAACATCGTAACAATAAGTTTTCCAATTTTTTTATTCATATTTATAAACTGAGGATATCACCTCACACGCAATAGCTTTTTCCCTTCCTATAACACCAAGTTTTTCTGCAGTTTTACCTTTAATGTTAATTTGATCTTTTTTTATTTTACATAATTTAGATATCATCGAAATCATTCTTTTTTTATATTTACTAATTTTTGGAACTTGAGTTATTATATTTATATCCAAATTATTAATGAAATATTCATTATTCTCTATTTCTTTAATAACTTCGCTTAACAAAATGGTTGATCTTATATCTTTAAATTTTTTATCTTGATCTGAAAATTTTTGTCCTATATCACCTTTTCTGCAAGCACCAAGAATTGAGTCAGTAATTGCGTGGAGAACAGGATCACCATCAGAATGTCCCAATGTCCCCAATTTTGAATTAATTTTGAGTCCACCTAGGTACATTTTTTTATTTTTTACCAATCTATGCACATCAAAACCTATACCAAAATAATATCTTAAGTTTTCTTTGATATC